>DATCBZ010000383.1:0-4479 GCA_036511555.1 Steroidobacteraceae bacterium | reverse complement strand
GCTCCAACGAGTCCGGCGGCGCGAGCCGCTAAGGAGAACGCGCCATTCGGATCGGTACCGCCGATGTCGATTGTCGGCTGCGCTACCGCCGTATTGGAAAGCGTCTTGCGCAGGAAATTGACATGGTCCAATTCGTCCATCGCAATTTCCTTCGCTTACTGGGCGACGAGCGGATCGGTGAAATTAACCTGCGTACCGCCGCTAATCGTACCCTGCGCGCCAAGCCCGGTTAGCAGGCTTGCGTCAAGGCCGGTCCCGAATACCGCGTAGTGGTAGAACTGCGCTTCGAGATATTCAAGATTGAGCGCGAAGTTCAAGATCTCAACGTCAGTCGGCCCACTCTGTGCCATCGCGCTCGACATCGAGTCACCGCAGGCGCCGAGCACCATGCCGCCCGCCATGCCCAGCGCCACCCCACCCGTCTTGCGCAAAAACTGCCGCCGGTCGGCCGCCTTTTTTGCGCGCTTTGCAATTACATCCAGGAACAACTGTTGATTAACCATCACCCTCTTCCTCCGGAATTGAAGATTTCGCCAAAGCGAAAATTGACATGACACACCCGTGCTCGCAGGCATATCGGCTTTTGAGCGAGCTGGTGCTTGACAGGTGTACTGGCAAAGCGCAGGTCTCTCAGGCACTGTCTACGCAGTGAACTTCAAATTGGATGCGTCAAATTGACGAATGAGGCGTTGTCCTACATCGTCAAATATTCGCAGAGCGTGACCTTGGCTAAGGGACTCGGTGTTTGCGAACTCAAACAAAATTCGTGCCCGAGTCTGGCGCGAGCTTGTCGGATGCCTGACGCGCGCACGGCTTCTTCCGATCGCACCGGCTTGGGTGGCCATTTTGCAGTGCGGTTACTCCCGCGCTTTTGACGCTGATGCGAGGAGCGAGGGTCAATCGCCACGGGTCCGCGGCATATTTTGACCGGGTTGAAGCTTCGCCCCTGGCGGTGGATCCAACCTAACCGGATTCTCTCGCCGCACGCGCCGTGGGGCTGAAGCGCCGTGAAGGCAGCCGCGAACGGCGAATGTCGCAGTCAGTTGCCGCTGATCAGCCCGGCGGTCACATTGATCGCGAACCCCAGAATCGCCGCGTTGAACAAAAATGAGATGACACTGTGTGCGATGACGACTTTGCGCACCGAAATATTCGTCGTGGACACATCTGATGTCTGGCAAGCCGCGGCAATCGTGAACGAAAAGTACGCAAAATCCCAAAACACCGGCAGCGGCGTCTGCGGAAACTCAAGCGGCCGTTGGTTCTTATTGACGCTATAGAACATGTCCGCATAGTGCACGGTGAACATGGTCGGAACGAGTGTCCATGAACTGACGACGGTGAGAGCTGCGAGGACGATGTGCGCGCTTCGCTCGGTGCCGCTGGTGGTGTCAAGGGTTGATAACAGCGCAACAATCGCGACCTGACTCAAGAACGCGGCTACGACGCATCCGGCGAGAAGAAATGGCGCCGTCTCATCCTCCTCAATGAACTGGTCGCAGATCTCCTCGGCCGTCAAGCGCGGCATCCACTTATAGATCAGCGCCAGGAACAGGACGACGCCGCAGTTCCAGCCGGTCAGTACGCGAGTGACGGCCGACCACTCGTGGGGAGCCAAAACAGATACCGCGACGCCCAGGAATAGTGAAATCCACAGCCTAATATGATTCAGCAGAAGCTTTTTCATGACGACTCAGGTACGGATTTAGGTGACTGCCTGCACTGCGCTCACTCAATCATCAATACGGCTACCGACGCGCCGCCGAACGCGAGCGCTGCCATGACCAGCAGCACCAGATAGATCGTACCGGCGAATGATGCCTTCGCGATCTCATGCACGCTGGCGCGCTCGGCCGGACTCAACTGCGACGACGCCGACGGCATGACGAACCCGCCGCGCGCCGCCTCGACATCATGCCGGACGGCGATGCTTGGCTGCGCCCGCCGCAACTGCGCGTCGATCTCAAGATCAAGCACGCGCAGTGCAACCGTCCCCATGACGGCAATCACGAGCAGCCCCGCGACCGAAGCGGCCGCATTGTTGATTCCGGAGGCGACCCCGGTCTGCTCCTTTTTCACCGCGTTGAGGACAGTGGTCGTCAACGGTGCGATGGTGATTGCCATGCCAAACGCGAGCACCACGATCGGCAAGATGAACGCGAAGTAGCGGCCATCTTCGCTGAACATCGCAAGCAGCAGGAGCCCGAGAGCGGCGATGGTTGGGCCAATGATGAGCGGCCAGCGCGCACCGAAGCGGTCCATCAACCGTCCCGACCACTTCGAAAGGCCACCCAGAATGACCGCGAACGGTATGAAGATGCCGCCGGCGGCGGCCGCGGAATAGCCATGCACTTGAATGATCAGAAACGGCACAAAGAAGAACGTTCCGCTCAATGCGCCGTATAAAAGAAGCGTCAGCAGGTTCACCCCGGAGAACTGCCGCGATTTGAATAATCCTAGAGGTACCATCGGCACGGCGCTGCGGCTCTCGATCCGAAGAAAGATAATGAGCAGGAAAACGCCACCCAGTATCGTGCCGCTCACCAAGATGTCACCCCAGCCCATGGCGGCCGCTGCGATGAGACCGTACACAATTGCCCCGAGGCCGAGAAACACCGTGATGGCGCCTGGCCAGTCGAGGCTCGTACGCACGGCGGCGCCGCGACTTTCAGTCAGGTAGCGCACGGCAATCCACAAGGCCGGGATCGCCAGTATCGGATTGATCAAGAAGATGGCGCGCCAAGAGGCATGGTCAACGATCCAGCCGCCCAAAATGGGACCCGCTCCTGCGGCGACCGCGGAGGCACCCGACCAGATACCGATCGCCGCACCGCGCTCTTTTTCGTCGTAGACCGCGCTAATGAGCGCAAGTCCGCAGGGAATGAGGAATGCCGCGCCGACGCCCTGCAGTGCACGTGCAGCAATTAACAGCCGGGGATCCGGCGCAATTCCGCATGCGATCGACGCTCCGGCAAAGACGCTAATCCCGATCATGAATATTCGGCGCCGACCGAAGCGATCACCGGCTGCACCGCCGATCAACAGGAGCGCCGACATGCACAGCGTGTAGGCGTTGATAACCCACTGCATCGCGGATAACGATGTGTGCAGATCCGCCTCCATGCGCGGCAGGGCAACGTTAACGACCGATTCGTCGACAAATGCCATGGTCGAGGCGAGCACCGCGCAGATAAGCACCCAGCGCTTCTGATGCGTGTCCGTCGGTGTGAGAGGCGAGCGCACGCGCTCTATCCTACAGCAAGCGCTTTGAAGATTTTCCTGTGAGCCTCAGTCGCAAGACCTCAAGACCGAGAGTCGCGCGCGGCCTCGCGTTGCCGCAAGGCTCAGTCTCGTATTGGTGTCAGCGTGCGAAATGTAATCGAGTAGCGCAACGTCTTCGTCGCGGAGATGGTGTGCTGCCAGTCCCAGCGTGCAGCCCCTTGCATGCAGTACACGGAGCGCGGCTCAAGATCGAGCGCGAAGGTGGTCTTGCGTCGGCCGACGAGCGGCGGATAGGGTCGAAACCGCATGCGTGCGGGCCCGGCAAGTGACACGCCGACTACCGAGCCGAATTTGTGAACATCGCGGTGCCAACCCAACTGCGTGCCGGTTCGATATTCTGCGATTAGCGCGTGGTCGAATTCGGTCGGCGCAATGCCGCACCAGATGGCGATGCGCTCGCGCAAGTCCAAGCGAAAAGTAGCAATGGGTGCAGCCGGCAGGAGTTCATTCGCGGTGAAGTCGTATTTGCCGCCGTAACTTATGGTGCGGCGATTGGCTCGCCATTGTTTGTATTCCGCTTGCTGGAGCGGCAGGGTCGCGATCACATCGAGAAGCGCGATTTCCTCGGCAGTCGTGAGGAAATCCGTTTGATACCTAAGGCCGGCAACCACGCCAATAGACGCGGCCGCGAAGAGCTCGGCCTGGGTCAGAGGCCCTGCCGATCCAAGCTTCGTCACGGGCACGCGCGCGTCGGGTTATTCGAATCCAGCGCGTTGCCGAGCGCCAGCGCGTTGCCGAGCGCGGCGAATGCTGCCGTGTTATCGAAAATGCACCAGGTAGCGCACGCGCGAGTTCTGCTTGCGACAATTCCCCGCTGCAGCCGCTCGAGCGCCACTGCATCGTAGTTCGAATAATAGATCCGCGGCGAACCGTGCAAGCGGTAATAGTTGAGACCAGTCCATCCGCCAGGTTCCCCGTCCTCTGCCGCGCGGGACGGATCGGCGGCGACTCGCGCGACTTCGTGCGATCGAAGAAGCGCGTCCGCATCGTCGGAAAACCAACTTCGATGCCGCGGCTCACAAGCCACCGCCACGTTTGCAGCAAGCCGCATCCGCAGTGCATAAAAAAATCCATCTACCGCGATCGCGTCGAAGGCGAGGCTTGGTGGCAGTTGCACGAGTAACACTGCAAGCTTTGCTCCCAATCCGGATACCTCGTGGACGAAGCGCTCAAGCTGCGCTTCGGTACCGATCAGAC
>DATCBZ010000382.1:0-3618 GCA_036511555.1 Steroidobacteraceae bacterium | reverse complement strand
GGGTGCTGCTGCGGGAGGACGGGTTCATTCTCGACGACGGCGTTGTGGCGCGCACCGCCGAGGATCGATTTCATGTAACGACCACGACCGGCGGTGCAGCACGGGTGCTGGCGCTGATGGAAGACTATCTGCAGACCGAGTGGCCCGAGCTTAAAGTCTGGCTCACCTCCACCACCGAGCAGTGGGCCGTGATTGCGCTGCAGGGCCCCGCCGCGCGAGAGGTTCTGCAAAGTGTCGTCGAGGATGTCGATCTGTCGGCCGTTGCGCTACCGCACATGGGGGTTGCGCACGGCCGCATCTGCGGGGTCCCGCTCCTTCTCTTCAGGGTGAGCTTCAGCGGCGAACTCGGCTTTGAAGTGAATGTCCCGGCCGATTTCGGCTACGCCGTGTGGGGCGCGCTGTATGCGGCGGGTGAGCGGCACGGCCTCACGCCCTATGGCACCGAAACGATGCATGTGCTGCGCGCCGAGAAAGGCTACATCATCGTCGGCCAGGACACGGACGGCACGGTCACCCCCGACGATGTGGGATTAGGCTGGGCGGTAGGACAGGCGAAGAACGATTTTGTCGGCAAGCGTTCCCTCGCCCGGCCTTCGATGGCGAACGCGGATCGCAAACAGCTGGTTGGCCTTTCGACCGTTGATCCCAAGGTCGTGCTTGAGGAAGGCGCGCAAGTGATCGCCACTGCAGGACAGCGCCCGCCCATGCAGCTCATCGGCCACGTCTCCTCCTCCTATCACAGCGCAACCCTTGGGCGCTCCATTGCGCTCGCGCTCATCGCCGGCGGCCGCGCGCGTCTCGGGCAGACCTTGTATGTACCGATGCCGGGAATTGACATTCCGGTAACAGTGACCTCGCCCGTCTTTTATGATCCCAAAGGAGAGCGCCTGAATGGCTGACGTGGCGGTAGCGCGCGGAACGCCGGACCTGCGCGAAACGCCGTTCGTGCGGCAGTTACCGCCGGCTGCGCGCTTTATCCTGCGCGGTGATGACAGTGTAATCGCAGAGGCCGCTCGCGCCATGGGCCTCGTGATCGGCGAGACGCCGTGTCGCGCATCGCAATCGGGAACATGCGCCGCGTTATGGCTGGGACCGGATGAGTACCTTCTGCTTGCCCCGGAAGCCGAAGCGCGCACCTTTTCGCTGACGCTTGAGCAGGCGCTGCACGCTGCGCCGCACTCGCTCGTTGACGTGAGCCATCGTCAAGCCGGTCTTGCAATCTCCGGTCCGCACGCCGCCGACATTTTAAACAGCGGCTGCCCGCTCGACCTCGGCCCTGCCGCGTTTCCGGTTGAGATGTGCACGCGTACCGTGTTTGCCAAAGCAGAGATCATCTTGTGGCGCACAGCGCCCGATGAGTTTCGCATCGAAGTGTGGCGCTCCTTTGCCGACTATGTCGCGCGTTTTCTTGACGTTGCCGCGCGTGAATTTTGAGGATGGGGTAGATGAAGTTTCACGAGCTTGAGGGATTGATCGAAAAACGCCAGCCGGGCTATACGTTGCCCGCGGCGTTTTATCTCGATCGCGAGATCTTCGATGAAGACATCGCGCGCATCTTCGGTCGCCATTGGATCTATGTCGGCGCAGAACCGGAAATTGCCAAGGCCGGTCAGTTTTTCACGGTCGAGATCGGCGCGGATTCGGTCATCATCGTGCGCGACGGCGACATGAGCGTGCGCGCCTTTCACAACGTCTGCCGGCACCGCGGCGCGCGCCTGTGCAATCCGGGCAGCGGCACATTCGTAAGACTCGTCTGTCCGTATCACCAGTGGACGTACAACCGGCGCGGTGAACTCGTCAACAACAAGCACATGGGCGAGGACTTCGATCGCAGCCAGTTCGGATTAAGGCCCGCGCACGTCGAGAGCCTCGCGGGACTCATCTTTATCTGTCTCGCCGCAGAGCCGCCCGAGGACTTTGCGCTCATGCGCGCCGCCATGGAACCGACCATCGCGCCGCATGACATTGCCAATTGCAAGGTTGCCCACCAGTACGACCTCCTCGAGAAAGGCAACTGGAAGCTCACCATGGAGAACAACCGCGAGTGCTATCACTGTCGCGCCAATCACCCGCAGCTGACGGCTTCTTTATACGAGTACGGATTTGGCTACGAGGCCTCCCCCGATAATCATGTGAAGATGCAGGAATTCGAGGAGCTCGTGAAAGCGGAACATGCGCGCTGGGAAGCATGCGGCCTGCCCTCCGCAGAAATCGAGCGTCTGGAGGCGACGACGGGATTTCGCTCGGTACGGCTGCCTCTAAGTCAAAGCGGCGAGTCGCAGACGCTCGACACACGGGTCGCGTGCCGCAAGTTACTCGGCAGTTTCACGCAGAGTAATCTTGGCGGCTTATCGTTCTGGACCCAGCCCAATTCCTGGCACCACTTCATGAGCGACCATATCGTGAGCTTCTCGGTGCTGCCGGTTGCTCCCGGACAGACGCTGCTGCGCACCCGTTGGCTCGTGCACAAGGATGCGCAGGAAGGGGTCGACTATGATCTTGATGACCTGACTGCGGTGTGGAAGGCAACCAACGACCAGGACTCGAGTCTCATCGCGCGCGCTCATCAAGGCATCAGCAGTCCCGCTTATCTGCCCGGCCCCTACTCGCCTTTTACTGAAAACCTGGTCGACTCGTTCTGCCTGTGGTACCTGCGCCATTTGCAGGCCGCCGCCTGAATCATCGTGGACATCCAATCATGACAACCATGAACCCCAATGCTTTTATCACCTGCGCCATCACCGGCGATGACAGTAAGCTTACGAAAAGCCCGCACTGTCCCGTCACGCCGGAGCAGATCGCGCAGGCCGCCATCGATGCGGCACGCGCCGGCGCTGCCATCGTGCATATTCACGTGCGCGACCCGGACACCGGCATCTTCAGCATGGAAACCAAACACTACCGCGAGGTGGTCAAGCGCATCCGTGAAAGCAACGTCGACGTCATCGTCAATCTCACCTGCGGCATGGGCGGTTACATCTGCATTGGCGACCAGGGACTTAAGAATACTCCCGCGCCGGGCACCGACTTTGTGAGCCAAGAAGATCGCATGCGCCACGTGATCGATCTGTGCCAGGAAGGAAAGTACCGGCCGGACATCGCAACTCTTGACTGTGGCACGTTAAATTTCGGCGACGGCAACCGCGCCTACATCTCAACTCCCGATTACCTGCGCAAGGGCACGGCAATCCTGCGCGATCTGGGCGTGAAGCCTGAGCTTGAAGTTTTTGATACCGGCAATCTGTGGTTCGTCAAGCAGTTGATCAAGGAGGGCTTGCTGAACACGCCGACGCTCATTCAGCTGTGCATGGGCATCGCCTACGGCGTTCCCGCCGACATCGGGCATCTGCTTGCGATGGTGAACAGCCTGCCGGCGGATTGCGTCTGGTCGTCCTTCGCCATCAGTCGCATGCAGATGCCCTGGGTTGCGCAGTCGGTGCTGATGGGCGGCAATGTCCGAGTCGGGCTTGAGGATAACCTTTACTTGAGCCGTGGCGTCTACGCCAGCAATGCGCAGCTCGTGACCAAGGCGCGTGGCATCATCGAAGCCATGGGCGCACAGATCCTAACCCCCGCGCAGACACGCGAGCGCCTCAAGATCGGCGGAGCCTGACGGTG
>DATCBZ010000381.1:0-4493 GCA_036511555.1 Steroidobacteraceae bacterium | reverse complement strand
GGCGTTACATCGACCAACGCCTCGCGTGGCCAGTCGAGAAACGGGCCGCCGGAGGCCGTCAACAGTACCCGCCGCACGCCCGCGACAAGCTTGCCCGGCTGCGAGTCAAGCGGCAAACACTGAAATATGGCGCTGTGCTCGCTGTCGACCGGCAACAAGGTCGCACCCGAGGCGTGCACCGCTGCAATGAGCAGCGGTCCCGCCATGACGAGTGATTCTTTGTTCGCGAGCAGCACACGTTTGCCCGCTTCAGCAGCCGCAAGCGTCGAGGCAAGACCGGCCGAGCCGACGATGCCGGCCATCACGATGCCAACCTGCGGATGCGCGGCAAGGTCGACGAGGGCGCGGGCGCCGGCTAAAATCTTTGTCGGCACGCCGCAGCCTGCCAGGCGCTGCGCAAGCTCGCGCGCCGCCGCTTCGTCAGCCAGGGCCGCAAATGCCGGCCGCCATTTGAGCACCTGCTCGGCAAGCTTCGCCGCATTGCGGTGAGCGCCGAGCGCCACCACTTTGAACTCATCCGGATGACGCCCGAGCACATCAAGCGTGCTCTCGCCGATGGAGCCCGTCGAGCCCAGTACGGCAACGCCAATCACGGTGCCACCCAGTAGGCAGTCAGTCCAAATAACAGCACCGGTGCAGCACCCGTGACGCTGTCAATGCGGTCCATGACGCCACCGTGGCCGGGAAACACGCTGCCGCTGTCCTTGATGCCCGCAAACCTCTTCAGCATGCTCTCGGTCAGATCCCCGACAATTGAGAAGGCGACGCTGGTCAGACACAACGGCAGAAAAAATCCGAGCGCGACGTCGAACCAGAAACTTGCGCACACCGCCACAATACCGCTCAGGAACATTCCGCCCAGCACGCCTTCCCAGGTTTTCCCCGGTGACACGGCCGGCGCCAAATGCAGGCGGCCAAAACGCCTGCCGAAAAAAAACGCACCCATGTCGGCCACCCATACGAGGATGAATACAAACAGCATCCACTGCGCACCGTTTGCCATATGCCGCAAGTGCATCAGGGCAAGCCAGGCGGGCACGAGGGCAAATACGCCGGCGAGCGCCGCGGACCAGGGCGCAACGCGCCGCGGTGCAAACAGGATCCAGCACAGCGCAACGCACCACCACAAAATGGCGAGCGCCATTAACAGATCAAGGCCGGCAGGTTCCGCCACCCAGCGCCAAGCAACCTCGAGCAGTACTGCAATGACCAACACATAGGCGGCGCGCGCAAGTTTCGTGTCAGCACGCAAAAACGCCGACCACTCCCAGGCTCCGGCGAGCACCCCGACGACGAGCACCAGTACGGTCGCAAACGTCGGCAACAGCAGCACCACGGCAACCATGCCGGCAGCGAGCGCCAGCGCAGTCATTACGCGCGTTCTGATGGCCGACATCAGGAAACTCCCGGTTCCACCGCAGACGGTAACGCAGTGCTCAATCCGAAACGGCGCTCGCGCTTGCCAAAGAACGTCAGTGCCGCATCCAAATCCGCGACGGCAAAATCCGGCCACAGGCCGTCGCTGAAATAAAGCTCCGTATAGGCAAGGTTCCACAGCAGAAAATTACTGATGCGCCGCTCGCCGCCGGTGCGAATGAATAGATCAGGATCGGGCACGTCGGCAAGCTCCAGCGCGCTCGCCAAGTGCGCCTCGGTGATGTCGCGCGGATTTAAGGTGCCGATTAAGCATTGTTCTGCAAGTCTCTGGTTTGCCTGCACAATATCCCATCGCCCGCCATAGCTCACAGCGAGCTGCAAACGTAGCCCCGTATTCGCCGCTGTCAGCTCGTGGGCCGCTGCCACACGCGCCTGCAGTCGCACCGGCAGCGTGCGGCGATCCCCGATGATACGCACGCGCACTTGGTTCGCGTGCAGCTGTGCGGTTTCGCGGTCGAGCGCGTCCAAAAACAGGTTCATGATGCCAGAGACCTCGGCGCTCGGACGGCCCCAGTTCTCGCTCGAGAACGCGAACAGCGTCAGCGCCTCAACCCCGCGACGCGAACACTCCTCGATCACCATGCGCACGGGGGAAATTCCTGCCTTATGTCCCGCGTGCCGCGGCAGGCCGCGCGCAGCAGCCCAACGGCCATTGCCGTCCATGATGATCGCGACGTGGCGGGGCGTCGCGCTCAAACCTGCATGATCTCCTTCTCCTTGCCCACCAGAACCTGATCAATGTCGGCGACGTGTTTGTCGGTGAGCTTTTGTATCTCGACCTCGGCGCGACGCTCGTCGTCCTGCGAAATGAGCTTCTCTTTCAAGAGGTCCTTGATGTCCGACATGACATCGCGGCGCACATTGCGCACGGCAACGCGCGCGTTCTCTGCATCGTGGCGCACAACCTTGGTGATCTCGCGGCGGCGCTCCTCAGTCAATAGCGGCATCGGCACGCGAATCACGGTACCGGCAGTCATGGGAGTCAAACCCAGGTCGGACTTATGGATCGCCTTTTCGATCGCCTGCACCACCGTCTTCTCCCAGGGGGAGATGACGAGCGTGCGGCCATCCTCGACGTTGATGCTCGCGATCTGGTGCAGCGGCACCTCGGCGTCGTAGTAGTTGACCTTCAAGTTCTCCACCAGCGAGGGGTGGGCGCGTCCGGTGCGCTGCTTCTTCAGCTCCGCCTGGAAAGTCTGCACGCATTTGCCCATGCGTTCGCGTGCGTCTTTCTTCACATCATCCAGCATAGTTCGCGCACTCCTACTCGACGGTGACGGCGGTGCCAACATCCTCGCCGCGCACAATGCGCGTCAGATCGCCGGCATTGTTGAGATTGAAAACTCGCAGCGGCAAGCGGTTGTCGCGGCACATGACGATTGCTGTCGCGTCCATCACATTCAGCTTCTCGCTGAGTACTTTATCGAAAGTCAGGTGCGCATAGCGCACCGCATCCGGATTGGTCATGGGATCGTCGGAGTAGACGCCGTTCACCTTGGTCGCCTTGATCAACACCTCGGCATTGATCTCGATAGCGCGCAACGACGCTGCGGTATCCGTCGTAAAGAAGGGATTGCCGAGGCCGGCGGCAAAAATGACTACCCGTCCTTTCTCAAGATGGCGCACGGCGCGGCGCCGGATGTAGTCCTCGCACACCTGATTGATGCGGATCGCCGACATGACACGCGCATACAGGCCAAAGCTCTCCAGAGCGTCCTGCATGGCAAGCGAGTTCATCACGGTGGCGAGCATGCCCATGTGGTCGCCGGTCACCCGATCCATGCCGGCACGCGCAAGACCCGCGCCGCGAAAGATGTTGCCGCCGCCGATTACGACCGCGACCTGTACACCCATTTGCGCGATGTCGTTGATTTCACCGGCGATGCGCTTCAGTACCAGCGGGTCGACGCCGTAATCGCCGTCGCCCATGAGGGCCTCACCCGATAGCTTAACGAGGATGCGGGAGTAGCGCGCTCGGTCGCCGTCGTTCATGGGCAGGTCTAGTGTTTTTTTCGGGCCGGGTCGCTTGAACTGCCTTTCACCTGCGCCATCACTTCAGCGACGAAGTCCTCCTGACGCTTCTCGATGCCCGCTCCAACCTCGAAACGCTCGAAGCGATCGACCTTGGCGCCGGCCGCTTTCAAGAGCTTCTCAATTGAGACGTCGGGATCTTTCACGAACGGCTGCCCGGTGAGCGTGAGCTCACCCAATGTCTTGCGCAGTCGGCCCTCGACCATCTTCGCTACGATCTCGGGCGGTTTGCCCTCGCCCTGCGCCTGCTCCGTCAAGATCTCGCGTTCCTTTTCGATCACGTGCGACTCAACGTGCGCCGGCGAAAGATATTTCGGATTGCTGGCGGCCACATGCATCGCAAGATCACGCGCGAGTTCAGCTTCACCGCCTTCGACGGCCACGAGAGCGCCGATGCGCGTGCCATGCACATACGCGCCCAGGCGATCGGAAGCTTCAAGCACCGCATAGCGGCGCACGCCGATGTTCTCTCCGATCTTGGCCACGAGCGCACGGCGACGCTCATCAACCTGCTCGCCGCCCGGCAAAGGCACCGACATGAGATCAGCAAGCGTCGTCGGGCGCCGCGCGAGCGCCACCTCTGCTACCTGCTGCGCAAAGGCGCGAAAGTCCTGTTCACGCGCGACGAAATCCGTCTCGCAGTTGATCTCGACCATGGCGGCGCTTCTGCCATCCGCCGCTACTGCGATTGCAATGACGCCTTCGGCGGCAATACGTGTGGCCTTCTTATCCGCCTTGGCGAGGCCCTGCTTGCGCATGAGTTCCGCGGCGGCGTTGAGGTCTCCCTGGGTTTCAACCAGAGCCTTCTTGCATTCCATCATTCCCGCGCCGGTGCGCTCGCGCAGCTGCTTCACCGCGTCTGCCGTAACCGTCATTCGAAAGTCCTCATCATTCTTCTTTATTCTTCTTTGGAGCCGGCATCATCCGCGTTATCACGCGGCTTGCGTCGCGCGGGTGCCGGCGGGGGGGTGACGGACAACGGCGCCACCGTAGCCGCTACCGCCTCGGCATCCTCGGCGTCATCG
>DATCBZ010000380.1:0-3080 GCA_036511555.1 Steroidobacteraceae bacterium | reverse complement strand
AGTCCTGGGAGACGCGGCGCGCAGCGCTGCAAGCGCGCGATCAATTCGAGATCAAGGGCCGCGTTGCGGTGCTTGCGGGCCAGGAGGGGTTCACCGCGAGCATTCGTTGGGTGCAGAACGGCGCGCAATCGCAGATCTCCTTTCAAGGGCCGCTCGGCGTAGGCGGTGTGCAGGTGACCACTGACGGCGCTGCCCTGACGGTGATTAACGCGCACGGCGACCGCCTCGACAATGAGGCGGCGCACGCCGAGCTCAAGGCACGTCTTGGCTTCGATGCACCGCTGCAAAGCCTTCGCTACTGGACATTGGGCGTGCCGGATCCAGCGCTTCCTGCCGAGGAGGTGGTCGACGTCGAGAGGCGCCTGACGGGGCTGACACAGAACGGCTGGCAGATTGAATATGCCGACTACGTGGTCGTGAAGGGACTGTGGTTACCCGGCCGGATGACACTGCACTCGGCGGATGTGCGGGTGCGACTCATCGTAGATCATTGGGACTCGTGAGCGGGCCGGGGTCGTCTGCCGATTGCGAGCCGGCCCAAGCGTTCTGGCCAGCCCCTGCCAAGCTCAATCTATTCCTGCACGTGACGGGGCGGCGTCCTGACGGCTATCACGATCTGCAAACGCTTTTTCAGCTCATTGATCTCACCGACCGCATCGGTGTCGAAGTGCGCTCCGATGGACGGATCGAACGCCTCGGAGGCTCGCCGGAAGTGTCGCCTGAGAGTGATCTCACCGTTCGGGCGGCCCAGGCTCTGAAGGCGGCGACCAGAACGCCTCTTGGAGCATCACTCACGATCGAGAAGCACATCCCGATGGGCGGCGGTCTGGGCGGCGGCAGCTCGGATGCTGCGACCACGCTTCTGGTATTAAATCGCCTTTGGGGCTGCGAGCTACCGCTTGGGGAACTCGACCGGATCGGGATGCGCCTCGGCGCTGACGTGCCGGTTTTCCTTCACGGTTCATCGGCTTGGGCGGAAGGCCGCGGCGATAACCTTGAGCCGGTTACACTGCCGCCGCGCTGGTATGTGGTTATCCGCCCCGGTGTTGCGGTCAGCACGGCCGAAGTATTCCAGGCCGCTGAATTGACACGAAATTCCCCGCTAATCACAATACGCGGCTTTTTGGAATCGGGTGGCCATAACGATTGCGAGCCCGTGGTACGCGCACGCTTCCCGGAAGTGCGCGAGGCGCTGCAGTGGCTTGGCCAATCGGCGCCGGCGATGCTGACCGGAACCGGCTCCTGCATCTTTGCAGGATTCGAAAGCGAGATGGATGCGCGGGAAGTTGCGGCACGCGTGCCGCAGCGCTGGACGGGGTTCGTGGCACGGGGGTTGAATACCTCTCCCGTGCATGAGCGGCTTAGTTGGGGTGTCGCCAAGTGGTAAGGCAGCGGGTTTTGATCCCGCCATTCGGAGGTTCGAATCCTTCCACCCCAGCCATTTGCAGTACGGTTATTTGAACAACGGCGCACGGGCGCTTAGCGAATAAGAGGGTCGGCAGTGACTACGAGCGACACACTCGCAATCTTTGCGGGCAATGCCAATCCGGCTTTGGCGCATGACATCGCTCGTTATTTGACGACGCCGTTGGGGCGCGCCTATGTGGGTCGCTTCAGCGACGGCGAGGTCAATATTGAGCTCATGGAAAACGTGCGCGAGCGTGACGTCTTCATAGTGCAGCCGACCTGTCCGCCGGCCAATGACAGCCTGATGGAACTGCTCGTGATGGTGGATGCCTGCCGCCGCGCGTCCGCGGCGCGTATCACTGCGGTCGTGCCTTACTTCGGCTACGGCCGTCAGGATCGCCGCCCGCGCGCCACGCGCTCAGCGATCACCGCGAAGCTCGTCGCCAACATGATATCGAGCGCTGGTGTCAATCGACTGCTCACCGTCGATCTGCACGCGGATCAGATTCAAGGATTCTTCGACATCCCGGTGGACAACGTCTACGCATCCCCGGTGCTACTGGGCGATGCCTGGAAACAGGCCCACAAAAATGTCGTCATCGTCTCCCCCGATGTCGGCGGCGTGGTGCGCGCGCGTGCCTTTGCGAAGCGCCTCGACGATGCTGAACTCGCCATCATCGACAAGCGGCGCACGCGCCCGAATGAGTCGAAGGTTATGAACATAATCGGCGAGGTCACCGGCAAGACCTGTGTGCTCGTTGACGACATGGTGGATACTGCCGGCACGCTGTGCCGTGCGGCAGAGGCGCTGAAGGATGAGGGTGCGATCAAGGTCATTGCCTACATCACTCACCCGGTGCTCTCAGGCTCGGCAATCTCACGTATTTCAGAGTCGGCGCTCGATGAGCTCGTCGTGACCGATACGATCCCGCTTTCCGAGGCTGCGAAGAAGTGCGGGCGCATTCGCCAGCTGTCGGTCGCTGCGCTCCTGGCCGAAACGATACGGCGCATTCGCGATGAAGAGTCGGTGAGCTCGCTGTACGTCGATTAATGTTTTAGGTGGTGCTGCCTTGGTCGCGTGGCGGCGCCGTGTTGTAACTGTCGGTTGGAGAAAATCATGCGTGTTTCATTCACTTTCGGCGCGGACCGCCGTGAGATGCAAGGCAAAGGTGCGAGCCGCCGCTTGCGTCACTCGGGTAAGGTTCCGGCCATTCTGTACGGCGGTCCATTGGGACCGCAGCCGCTCGTGCTTGATCAGCAGAATCTGTTGACGATGATCGGCAACGAGAGATTTTATTCCTCGATCGTGCGCGTCAATGTTGGCGGCCAACCGCAGGAAGCCATCATTAAGGATGTGCAGATGCATCCGGCGCGGCAGCAGGTCGTGCATGTTGATTTGCAGCGCGTGGTGGAGAACGAGGCCATTCGCCTGCATCTGCCGATCCATTTCAAAGGCGAAGCTGCGGCCCCTGGCGTTAAGACGCAGGGCGGCCTGGTGTCGCACATGCGCTCCGATGTTGAAGTCGTGTGTCTGCCCAAGGACCTGCCGGAGTTCCTGGAGATTGATCTTTCCAATATGAGTTTGAACGAGACACTGTTCCTCTCGGACATTCCATTGCCCGAGGGCGTCGTCATTCCAGAACTCGGCCATGGACGAGATGCGCCGGTTGTCT
>DATCBZ010000379.1:0-4499 GCA_036511555.1 Steroidobacteraceae bacterium | reverse complement strand
AAGGCTCTTAAACATACGCGTGCGTTCAGCCGGCGTGCTGATAGAGCTCCCGGCCAATCAGCATGCGGCGGATCTCGCTGGTGCCCGCGCCAATCTCATAGAGCTTGGCGTCGCGCAGCAGTCGTCCGGCCGGGTAGTCGTTGATGTAGCCGTTGCCGCCTAGCACCTGAATGGTGTCGAGCGCACAGCGCGTGGCATTCTCGCTTGCAAAGAGGATGCACGCTGCGGCGTCAAAGCGCGTCGTATGCCCCGCATCGCAGGAACGTGCCACGCTGTAGACATAAGCGCGCGAGGCATTCGCAAGCGTGTACAGATCCGCAAGTTTCGCCTGCACGAGCTGGAAGCTGCCGATCGGCTTGCCAAACTGCTTGCGCTCGCGCACGTACGGCAGCGCCAAATCAAGGCAGGCCTGCATGATGCCGAGCGAGCCGCCCGAAAGCACCACGCGCTCGTAATCAAGGCCGCTCATCAATACCTGCACGCCGCGTCCCACCTGATGCAGCACGTTCTCAAGCGGCACGCGGCAGTTGTCGAATACCAATTCGCAGGTGTCCGAGCCGCGCATGCCGAGCTTGTCGAGTTTCTGCGCGGTACTGAAGCCTGCAAAACCCTTCTCAATAATGAATGCCGTGATGCCGTCCTTGCCCGAGGGGGTATCGGTCTTGGCGTAGACGATCAGCACATCCGCCGAGGGACCGTTGGTGATCCACATCTTTCTGCCGTTGAGAAGATAGTGATCGCCGTTTAATTCTGCTTTTGAGCACATGCCGACCACGTCCGATCCGGCCTCAGGCTCGCTCATCGCGAGGGCCCCCACGTGCTCGCCGGTGAGCAGCCGCGGCAGGTAGCGCTGTTTCTGCTGCGCGGTGCCCCAGCGGCGCAGCTGATTCACGCAAAGATTTGAGTGCGCGCCGTACGACAGGCCCACCGAAGCGCTGGCGCGGCTGATCTCCTCCATCGCCACCACATGCTCAAGGTAGCCCAGGCCGCTGCCGCCGTCCTCGGCTTCGACCGTAATGCCAAGGAGCCCGAGCGATCCCAATTCCGGCCACAGATCACGTGGAAAAATGTTTGAGGCGTCAATCTCGGCGGCGCGCGGCGCGATCAGCTCGGCGGAAAACTCGCGCACCGTCTTCCTTAGGAGATCGATGCTCTCGCCCAGCCCAAAGTCAAATTCGGTCAACATTTGCCACCCCCATCATGGCCTGTTCTGCATTCGCCGTGTCCGCGCGCGGCCAGGTGCGCCGCGTCATGTCGCAACCGCCCGCGCGGCGCGCGCGACAATGCGCTCAGCTTTGACGAGATGCGGGCGATCGAGCATTTCGCCATCGAGACTCAGAACTCCCGCGTCGGGCTTGGCCGCAAACGCTGCGATCACCTGCCGTGCGCGCGCGACTTCGGCCGGCTGCGGACTGAACGCGGTATTGATCGGTTCGACCTGTGCGGGATGGATGGCAAGCTTGCCGCAGAATCCATCGCGGCTCGCGCGCGCCGCTTCGCGCTTGAGCGCGGTGGCATCCTTGAAGTCCACGCACACGCCATCAAAGGCTGGAATGTCCGCGGCGCCCGCGGCCAGAAGGCACATGGAACGTGCGAGTTCAAACGTGAAGGTAAACGCGCCGCTTGCATCGCGCGCAGCGGCGCCGAGCGCTGCGGACAAATCCTCGGCTCCCCAGGTCAAGCCCGCCAGACGCGGATTTGGCGTGCGCGCATAGTCACCGAGCGCGAACAGCGCCTGCGGCGTTTCGGTTGCGATGACGAGCAGCTGCGTGCGCCCGGGCGCAGTGCCGAACTTCGCTTCCAGGTCGGCAAGGGTTGCGCCGATTTCGAGCGCCTCGGCGGGGTTGGAGATCTTGGGCAGGACGATGCCGTCCGGCGCGCCGGCCATGACCAGGACCAGATCATCGGCGAGCTTGCCGCTTGCAAGCGTGTTCACGCGCACCCACAGCTGCTGCGCGGCGCGCTCCCGGTGGGAGGCTAAGAAGTTGCGCACGCGCGTGCGCGCCTTGGGCAAGAGCTGCGCCGTGACAGAGTCCTCGAGATCGAATATGAGCGCATCCGCGCCGGATGCGAGCGCCTTGTCGTGCTTTCGCGCATCATCCCCGGGTACGAACAGCCACGATCGAATCGAGGCGCAGGCGCTCACGAGGCGGGCTTCTTCAGCATGAGCGCCGCGCGCCGGCAGGAAGCCACCTCTTCGTCGCGCTGATTAAAGGCGCGCTGCTCGAATGTCACGATGCCTGAGTCGGCACGCGAGCGGCTCTCGCGCTTGGCAAGCACCACGGTCTCGGCGCGCAGTGTGTCGCCGACGCGCACCGGCAACGGAAACTTGACCTCCTCCCAACCGAGGTTCCCGAGCGTCGTGCCGTAGGTGGTGTCGTAAACCGACAGGCCCACCAGAAGGCCGAGAGTAAAGACGCTGTTGACGATGCGCTCGCCGAACATCGTGCCCTTGGAGTATTCGGCGTCCAGGTGCAAGGCGGCAGGATTCATGGTGAGGGCACTGAAGAGGAGGTTGTCCGTCTCCGTGACGGTGCGGTGCACGGCATGCACGAATTGCTGCCCCACCTCGAACTGTTCGAAATAAAGTCCTGACATGCCGGCACGCCCCCTTGGCCGCTAGTTTAGCAGCGCGCACGGCCGCAGGCGCCGGCTCATAACCGCAAGACCCCCACCCCAAACCAACCGGTATTTCATTCCGGCAGCGCCGCCCCTCTATATTCCAGAGTATGTACCGCTATGATGAAATCGATCAGACCTTCGTCGCCGAACGCGTCGCTGAGTTTCGGGATCAGACCCGGCGCTTTCTGGCCGGCGAGCTCTCCGAGGACGAATTCAAGCCGCTGCGGCTGCGCAACGGTCTTTATATCCAGCGTCATGCGCCGATGCTGCGCATCGCCGTCCCGTACGGACTCTTAAACTCGACGCAGCTGCGAAAGCTCGGCGACATCGCGCATCGCTACGACCGGGATTATGGTCACTTCACGACGCGCCAGAACATGCAGCTCAACTGGCCGCGGCTTGAAACGGTGCCGGACATCCTGGCCGAGCTTGCAGGCGTTGAGATGCATTCCATTCAGACGAGCGGCAATTGCATCCGCAATGTCACCGCGGATCACTTGGCAGGCGTCGCGCCCGATGAGCTCGATGATCCGCGGCCGTACTGCGAGATCATCCGACAGTGGGCGACGCTGCATCCGGAGTTCACCTATCTGCCGCGCAAATTCAAGATCGCGGTAACCGGCGCGCCGGCTGATCGCGCGGCATCCGAAGTCCACGATGTGGGCCTGCACATGCGCCGCGATGCCGCGGGCAACATTGGCTTTGAAGTGTTGGTCGGCGGCGGCCTGGGGCGCGCCCCGGCGATCGGCCAGGTGGTGCGCGAATTTCTGCCGCTTTGCGATCTTCTGTCGTACCTCGAAGCGATTCTGCGCGTCTACAACCGTTATGGGCGCCGCGACAACATTCATAAAGCGCGCATCAAGGTGCTCGTCAAATCTTTGGGAGTGGAGAAGTTTCGCGACGCGGTTGAAGCGGAGTGGCAGCTCGCACGCGACAGCGCCCCGAAGCTGCCCGCCGCGGAAGTCGAGCGCGTGCGCGCCTTCTTCCGGCCACCCGCCTACCAGACGCTCGCCGATCTGGATGTCACCTTCGAGCGCGAAGCGGAGTTTCGCGCCTGGTACCGCTACAACACGCGCGCGCATCGGCTGCCCGGCTACCGCGCCGTATTCGTATCGTTAAAGAAGCACGGCCGTCCACCCGGGGATATTACCTCGACGCAGATGGCGGCCCTTGCAACTCTTGCTGACGAGGTGAGCTTCGGTTTCATCCGTGTCGCGCACGATCAGAATCTGCTGCTCGCTGATGTGCGCCAGCAGGACCTCTACGCGACTTGGCTCGCCTTGCGGCGGCAGGATCTGGCGACCGCCAACATCGGCACACTGACCGACATGATTGCCTGCCCGGGTCTTGACTTCTGCAGCCTTGCGAACGCCGGCACGATCAATGTCGCGCGCGACATTCAGAAACGCTTTGATGACCTCGACTATCTCTACGACCTTGGCGAGATCGAGATCAAGATGTCCGGCTGCATGAACGCCTGCGGGCATCATCACGTCGGACATATCGGCATCCTCGGCGTCGAGAAGCACGGTGAGGAGTGGTATCAGATTACTCTGGGCGGATCGGTAAACGGCTTTACTGCATTGGGCGAGGTGATCGGTCCGTCAGTACCACAGCGCGCTGTGCCCGAGACCATCGAGCGCATTGTTGATGTTTATCGCGAGCATCGTGAAGAGGGCGAGCGCCTGATCGACACCTATCGGCGTGTCGGCATGGCGCCGTTCAAGGAGCGCGTCTATGCGGCACGTGCTGCGGCAGCATGAAATCGTCGCCGATGCGTGGCGGCACTTGGCGGCAAGTGACGATGCAACGAAGGTCACTGAATCGCTGATCGTGCCGCTTGTCGAGCTGCGCGCGAATCGCGCGGCCTGGTCCTG
>DATCBZ010000378.1:0-7621 GCA_036511555.1 Steroidobacteraceae bacterium | reverse complement strand
GCAAGCCAGAGCAGCCGCAATGGCAGACGTGCCGTCGGCTGTACGCGCGGATCGCGGCGGCGCATCCCGCTATGCGCGTTGTCGTTAAGCGCACCGAGTTCGGCGAGACCAACCGCAAAGTCCATAGGCGACATCGAGCCTGCCATGCGTTGCATATGCTCAAGCTGGGCCACGGCAAGCGCACGCGTCGCCGGTGAGAACGCCATATCCTTCGGCAAATACTCACGTCGCACGACTTCAAGATCCGCGAGCTCCTGCGCGCGTGTCTGTGGCATCGCGACCTGAGGCGCGTCCGAGGCAAACCCTGATGACATGGCGACAAGCACCATCGTCGGCAGCAGCCGTACAGCTGCGTGGTGTGCGAATTTCATCTGCTGACACTACCGAATATGCCCAGTACAGTACCGATACACTTTGCTGATCGTCGGGCACTACAGACGGAGGGCCTCGCATGGGTAGAGGTGGCGCCGGTGCACCCCAAACGTTGGTGAATCAATGTGTCGACTGGGTGAAGGCCCGCATCGACACACAAGTGCTGCGGCCGGGCGCTTGTTTGCCGTCAATTCGGCGTATGGCGGGCATGCGTGAGGTCTCACCGTTTACCGTCGCGGAAGCCTATGCGCGTCTCGTCGCCAGTGGTGAGATAGAGGCACGGCGCGGCTCCGGCTTCTATGTGCGCCAGCGAATAGGGCGTGCAAACTTGGCACCCCGGGCCGTCGGGTCGCGGATTGAATTGTCTTGGCTCATCAGTCATATGCTCGATAGTGCGACAGCACGCGGCCCAGGCTTGGGTGTGCTGCCCGCGTCCTGGCTTCACACGGAGCAGATAGGTGCGGCGTTGCGCGCCGTGGGAAGGCAAAGTTCACGGCATTGGTACGGTAGCGCGACGGCACGGGGCTTCGCACCTCTGCTTGCGCTGCTGCAGCAACGCCTCGCTGATCTGAATATCCTTGCGCAACCTGAGCAGTTGTTGCTGACGACCGGCACGACGCACGCACTCGATCTTGTCCTGCGAGCTCTAGTGCGGCCCGATGATCCGGTACTCACGCTTGCGCCGTGCTGGTTTGGTGCATTGGGCATGCTAGAAGTGCATCGCGCCCGTGTGCTCGGCGTGCCGTGTACACCCGCGGGTCCGGACCTTGAAGCGCTCGAGAACCTTGTGCGGCTGGAGAAACCGCGACTGCTGATTATCAGTTCAGCCGCACACAACCCTACCGGTTTATCGCTGACGCAGGCTGCGGTAGTGCGCATCGTGGCGATGGCCAATCAACATGGCTTCGCCATTTTTGAAGACGATGTCTACGCGGATTTATGCGACAGCTCGACGATGCGCCTGGCGGCGGCCGATGAACTCAAGCAGGTGATCTACGCCGGCAGTTTCTCAAAGACGCTGGCGTCCAATATCCGCGTTGGCTTCGTTGCGTGCCGGGCAGGTCTTGCGCAGGCCATTAGCACAGTGAAGGTCTTGAGCGGATTTACCACCCCGGAAATCAACGAACGGATTGTTCACAAAATTCTGATTGAGGGGCACTACAAAAAACACGTCGCCATGCTTCGTGCTCGCCTTGAAAAACACCGTCAACGCACCAGCCGGTTACTCGCAGACGCGGGAGCCGAGATTTTTGGCGGAACCGCCGAGGGTATGTTTTTATGGGCAAACATGCGCACCGACACCGATGCTCTCGCCATCGCCGGCCGTGCGCAAGATCTGCTGCTCGCGCCGGGAAGTCTATTTTCGACACATCAAACGCCAACCCATTGGATGCGCGTCAATGTAACCTGCCCGACAGAAGAACTTATGTCCTGTCTGCGACTCATGCAGCGGGCGCCGGATTCCGGGCATACAAGTTGACGCTTGCTGACTTCAATCCGACCCGCCGCAGAGCTGCGAACACCCAATCACACCCGTTAGTTCCGACGAACCGTTGTTTAGTGGAATTTCCGCCGAAACCGGACCACCGTCCGGCGGGGCGCCTTGGCACGTGATAAAGATAGAGTAAGACTGATGCGATTCAACTCCGGTTAAAGGGAATTACGTCTGAGAACAGGACAGAATCAAGCTGCAGCGGCCGAGATAGCGCTTGAGCTCGGAGCAGCGTGCAGTGATTCGGCGGCAATGCATAGCAGCGAGCTTTTGCTTGAGGCGGTCACCGTATGCATTGCGCAGATTCTGAACGCGAATTCCCTCAGAGAAGCCCTGCCCAGCGCCTTAGAGAAGATTGCGCAGCTCGTGCGGATCGACCGCATGGTGATCATCGAAAAGAACTCGGCGGATGGCGTGGCGCTCCCACCAGCCGTTTTCTTCGTCTGGAACTCGCAGGATGCGCCCAAGGTTGACGCAGCCGGGATCATAGCCAGCCATCCCGATCACAACGCCATCGAGGAATGGTTGAGTCCGCTGCGCACGGGAAACGCTGTAATCGGCATTCGCCGCCTAATGAAGGGACCCGTGCAAGACCTGCTGGCGCGACTGCAAGCGGTGTCGACGCTGCAGATTCCGGTCATGCTGAACGGGGTGTACCGCGGCGTAATTGTTTTCGACGACTGTCACGGGGAGCGCGAGTGGAGCGAACCGCAGATCAACATTTTGAAACTGTTGGCCGAGTTCATCGGCAGTGCGGCCATCCGCGAGCGCACGCGCGAGGACCTCAGCTATCGTGATCTACTGCTGGGCGCGGTAAACGCAAGTGTCGTGCAGATCATGACCGCGCCCGATCTGCACGAAGCGATCGCCGCGGCGATGGAGCGAATCGCAACCGCGGTGCGGGCCGATCGCATGCTTGTAATCGAGCAGGTGCCAACGCCATCTGGTACGCCGCTTGGGCATCTTAGAAACTCCTGGGCTGCGCCGAACATGCCGGCCCATTCCGCGGCGCTGTTTGCGACAGTCCCCGTCGACGCGCTGGCCTGGGCGGCACCACTGCAGCGCGGTCAAGCGGTCAGAGCACGGCGCAGTGGCGTCACCGCCGCCCACCGTGCGTTTATGCAAAGATTGGGAGTACATTCCGCACTGCTCGTACCGATCATCGTCGATGGCAACTACTGGGGTCACATCAGTTTCGATGCCTGCACGCGCGAGCGCGAATGGAGCGCCACGGAGGTTGATATCCTGACAACGCTTGCGCAACTAATAGGGACTGCTATCACGCGCGAGCGCTATGTAGAGGAACTGGCAAAGGCCAACACAATCGTCCAAAACAGCCCCACTATATTGTACCGACTGCGCAGCGGCCCACACTTTCCGATGATCTATATATCGCAGAATATCTCGCTGCTCGGCCACAGCAGCGCAGAATTTCTCAGCTCGCCCACGCTCTACCAGGATTTCGTTGACCCCGAAGATCGGGGCAAGGTGCACAGCACGATGGCGGAGCTCCTCAACAGCGATGCTTCTGCCATCACGATCGAATATCGCATGTTCACTAAGACGGGCGTGAGCCGGTGGGTGGAAAATCGCTACACCCCAGTGCGCGACGGCAGCGGCAACCTTGTGGAAATTGAAGGCATCATGATCGACATCACCGAGCGCAAGCTCGCTGAGGACCGCATTGCACTGCTCGCGCAAACAGACGTCCTAACGACACTTGCCAACCGCGCAGCTTTCAATGACCGCTTGCGGCAGGCGTTTTCACGAGCACAACGCGGAGCAGATACTTTTGCGGTGTTGTACCTCGATTTGGACAGGTTTAAGGACGTCAACGACACACGCGGTCATACGGCTGGCGATAAGTTGTTGCAGAAGGTTGCACTGCGGCTCAAAAGCGCCACTCGCAATGGTGATTTCGTGGCACGCCTCGGTGGCGATGAATTCGCGATCCTGCAGGCTGATGTGACCGATCCTGCGTCGGCCGGAAAGCTTGCGGTCAATGTGATCGATGCATTGTCCGCGCCGTACGATATCGATGGCGACCAGCTTTGCATCGGTGCAAGCGTCGGCATCTCTCTTTATTCGAGCGACGACGCGGGCTCGGCCGACGCCTTGCTCGTGCGGGCCGACCAGGCGTTATATCGTGCAAAGAGCGAAGGCCGCGGACAGTTTCGCTTTCATTCGGCGGACCTCGATTTGGAGGCGCGAGAATACGTCGCCTTGGCGGGCGACTTGCGCAATGCCATTGCGCGCAACGAACTTGAGCTGTACTACCAATCTCAAGTCGATCTGGCGTCCGGGAGGATCGTTGGTATGGAAGCGCTCATTCGCTGGAACCATCCTACCCGTGGTCTCCTAGTGCCCGCCACCTTTCTCTCGATCGCAGAAAAGACCAGCATGAGTCAGAGCCTTGGTCGATGGGTGCTCGACGGAGCCTGCCGTCAATTAGCGGAATGGCGCAAGGCCGACGTGCCGGTGCCTCTAATTGCGGTCAACGTATCCTTGGGCCAGATTAAAGCCGGCAATAGATTTATTTGCGACGTCACCGAGAGTCTCGCACGCTGGGGTCTCGTCCCCAGCGATTTAGAGCTTGATGTCACCGAATCCGCTCTTGCACGCGCCACGTTGCTACAGAGCGATGTGCTCGATGAGCTGCGCCGCATCGGCGTTTGCATAGCCATTGATGACTTCGGGGCGCAATACTCCTCACTCGATTACCTCCGGACCTACCGCGTTAACCGCCTTAAGATTGCGAGGCACATGGTCGCTGCGGCGTCAGAAGAAGGCGGCGCACAAGCAATGATTCGCGCAATCATCGTATTGGCTGCGGAGCTTGGGGTGGAAGTCATCGCCGAAGGGGTGGAGACGGAAGCGCAGCGCGCGGCGCTGGTTAACATGAGTTCTCACACCAAGGGGCAAGGCTTTTATCTCAGTAAGCCGATGCGCGCCGCCGACACGACGCAAACTCTGCTACTAAATCTGGGTAGGTCAAACGTTGACATCGCCTAGAGCGATCCCGGTTATGCGTCGCGGCGCTCTGCCTGATTGCGCCTGGCGAATGAGCCCTTAGCCAAACGCGGCTTGAATCGCTTGACAAGATTCGGGCTCAAGAATTCGAGTAGTGGCAATCCGCGCACGCTGTGTTGCGCCACAACCTTCAGCGCAACCAATCCAGGCACCGCCATCACAATGCCCGCAACCCCCCAGAACCAACCACCGACCCATAAAGCCAAGAACACGATCACGGGGCTCAGGTCAAGCCGATGACCGACGAGAAGAGGCTGCAGGATCTGGCCTTCGACCGTGGCAAGTCCAAGGTATGTGGCTGCAACCGCAACGACGTGACCGATACCGTCAAAAGTTACAAATGCGACCACTGTCAATACCAGAAGCGTTGCAGCCGAACCTACATACGGGATGAAGTTGAAAACCCCGGCCAACGCGCCCCAAAGAATCGGATTCGGCATACCAAGCGCCGACATCGAAAGCCCGGTTGTCACGGCGAGTCCTAGATTGATGAGCGCGATGGTTGCGTAGTAACGCCCGACCTCACTGCGCACAGCGTCGATGACCTTCAGGATGTGAGTTGAATGCTCATCTCCGGCAACCGCGCTCGTCATGCGCACCAGCATCGGGGGACCGCCGGCGAGAAAGAACAGCGTCAGAATTACAACCGTCATCGTAGCGACGAGTGCGGTGCGCGTCTCGGCGAGCAAGCCTTCGGCCGTACTTGGCGCCTGGGTTTCTTTTGGCGCTTGTGTTGAAGGAGCAGCACCCCCGTCTGTCATGTGCCCGGCACGATCAGTAACGGCGTTGATCCGACGTAACACGCGCGCTACGGGGCCGAGCTTTTGAGAAATGATCCTTACTGTGCGCGGCGCACCAGCAAGCCATTGCTGTGCGGGAGTCCATAATTGGTCGACCGCGACGCCGATGACACCCAGAAATACCACCAGTATCAAAATAGCGCTCAAACTGCGCGGCAGGCCGCGGCGATGCAGCACTTCTACCGGACTTGAGAGTACCAGCGCGAACAAGATCGCCAGGGCGATAGGGATAAACACCGCTTGGGCGAAATACAGCAAAACTCCGCATAGGCCCAAAACCAGGAGCAAAAGTGGCCATGAGCTCCGCGGCCTCGGAGTTACTGGGTAGGCACCTGTGGGCATCGGCTCTTGTGGCATGACTGACTAATATTTCAAGCTAAATGAAGTTAACCGCAATTTAGCGATCGGTTGCAGTCCGCCTGCTCTATCGGCGCCGAAAACGTCTGGCTCGCGCCTTTGGGAGCTTACCACTCGGCGGCTATCGAATCACCGCGTCAGCGGCTGACGCAGCTGTAGTCTCCGGCTATACCGATCACGAACCGCGCGCAGCGCGTGCCGACATCTTGGGTATACCTTCGCGATCTCACGGTGCATTCCCAGTTCAACGAGATAATAAGTCCCACGCAGGGTCGCTCGATTCTGCTCGACAGATTTGGTGGAGGCGTGCGGCGCATCACAGATTGAATTACGAGTCGTTGTGTATCCATTCGCTAAGCTGCCCACCGCACCGAGCCCGACCACTTCACCAACATAATGGCACGTTGGTTGAAGTGCGCCCGAGTGGGAACCGCGGCGAGAATCACAAAGCAACCTAATAACCTCACGCGTGGCGCGAGCAAGCCAGGCACATGCCTCCGTGCAGCTTGTATGCGGCGGAAAACGGACGTTGATTCGCAGCCAGGTCGAGATATGCCTTGGACGAGCATCAGAACAAGGATCCGGCGCGCGTTGCGCCCGCAACGACCTTCAAAGACGAGAGGACGGCAATCGACGCATCGCTGCCTTCTCTGCGCTTCGTAAACGGCGGAGTGAAACTACCCGATAACCTGGTGAATGCCAATGCGCTTTAAAAAGTCTCCGGCGCAAACGTCTTTGGCGGTAGCCTGCGTTATAGGGCTTTTCCCGTTACTGGCCTTAGCCGCCCCGCCCCACCCACAGTACCCAATGCGGGTTCGATTCTGCAGCAGAACCAGCCCCTGACGCCGCCTGCGCCGTCGCCTTCCGCTACGGGCCTGACGATCGAGGGGCAAGGCGGGGCTGCGCTACCCGCCTCGGCGCCGTTTTTAGTGACGAGCATCCAGGTGTCGGGCAATGTCTTGTTTGATGCCGCAACGTTGCACAGTTTGGTGGCCGCCACCGAAGGTAAAAGCGTCACACTGCAGGAGCTTGCCACCGCCGTGGCACGCATCAGCGACTATTATCACAACCACGGCTATCCGCTCGCGCGCGCGATCATTCCCGCCCAGATCATCAATGCAGGCGTTGTACGAATCGCGATAATTGAAGCCCGCTACGGACAGATTGAACTTGCGAATCAGAGCCGCGTCGGCGACCCCCTGTTGCAAGCGACGCTCGCCGCATTGAAGAGCGGTCAGCCGGTCGCACAGGAGCGGCTTGATCACACACTCCTCCTCCTCTCTGACATCCCCGGAGTTGCGGTGGTGGCGACGTTAAAGCCGGGTGAGGCGGTCGGGACCTCGAACCTTGAGGTCGCCACCAGTGCCACCGCTGCGATCTCGGCCCTCTTGAGTCTGGATAATGACGGCAACCTGCACGGGGCGCGCGCGCGGCGAGGGCACCGTCAGCGTCATCGATCCTTTGCATCATGGCGATGTCTTAAGCCTCACGGGGTTGTCGTCAGGGGACATGAACTACGGCACTGCAAGCTACGAGTCCCTCCTTGATGGCAGCGGCTCGTGCGTCGGCG
>DATCBZ010000377.1:0-2976 GCA_036511555.1 Steroidobacteraceae bacterium | reverse complement strand
TCCGCCGCGCCGAGCATCCCGCTCGCGCAAGGCAGGGATAGGAACCGCAGGATCAAGGGCGTGAGCTCCGGAAGGGCCATCCTTGCTCTACTTAGCCGGCCGCTTCGTGCGGCGCAAACCGGCTGCCGCCTTGGATTTGGGCCGCGCCTTGGTAGAAATCTCAACCCACGCCGGCGCGTGATCGCTTGCCTTTGGCCGACCGCGCACCCATTTGTCGACGTTAGCGTCGAGGAGGGTGAGTCCTTTGCTAAGGAGCAGATGATCGATGCGCAGGCCCGCGTTTCGCAGCCAGTGATCACGAAAGTAATCCCAGAATGTGTAGATCGGATCTTCAGGATGGCGCACGCGCACTGCGTCCCTCCAGCCCTGCTGCAGCAGCCGTCGGTACGCTGCGCGTGATTCGGGCTGCAACAAAGCATCCTTCTGCCACGATTTGGGATTGTAAATGTCGAAATCGGTCGGCACGACGTTAAAATCGCCGGCGAGAATGACGGGATGCCCGCTGTTCCACAGAGCGTTCGCGTGCTTTATGAGTCGCTCGAACCAGGCGAGCTTGTAATCAAATTTCGCACCCGGCTGCGGATTGCCGTTCGGCAAATATAGGCATGCGATCATCACGCCGTCGACGGCTGCTTCGATATAACGACTGTGCGAGTCATGCGCATCGCCAGGCAACCCGCGCCTGCTTTCAATCGGTGCGCTGCCTTTGGCGAGGATTGCGACCCCGTTCCACGACGCCTGCCCTTGCCAGATCGCGCCGTAGCCGGCCGCACGAATCGCCTCGGCCGGGAAACCCGCATCCGGTGTCTTGAGCTCCTGCAAACAGGCGACATCGGGTTGCTCTTTGGCGAGCCACTCCAACAGATTCGGCAGACGGCTTCTAATGCCGTTAACGTTGAACGTCGCAACTTTCATGCAACCCAGATTCTCGTGTCCGCATGCCGGGCATCACCGGCGAATGGAGCCCCGCACTCTACCTGTGTCGATGCTGCAATGGATGTGTCGCGTCGGCCATCACAGTGGAGTTCACGTCTTGATCAGGACCAGTCCGACGATAATCGCAGCCAGAGCCAGCCACTGATGGATTGAGATCCGCGATTTATTCGCCAGCCGCGCGAGCAATACGGTAACCGCGCTCGCTAAGCTACTGAGAACCGTAACAATGCCCACCTCCCCTGTGCCAAATCCCAACGTCAGCGCGATAAAGCCGACGACACCAAGGCCGCCCGTCGCTAGAACCAAAGCGAGCGCGCCGCCTTGCGGAACGACCAGCCGCACACCGACTGGACGACTGAGAAGTACCAGCAGACACACGCCACCTGCGTAGTAGATCCAGACAGGGATAAACGCGCCGAGCACAGGCACCGCGTATGTGCCTTGCCACCAGAACCCGACGCCAAACCCCAGCGCAGCGCCAAGCGCCCAACCTATGCCGCTTGATTCGGGTTTGGCCCCTAGCGGCGCACGCGCTGGAATCGACACCACACACACTCCAAGGATCGTCACCACCAGGCCTGTCACGGCGCGCCCGGCCAGACGCTCGCCCGTCACACTCGACAGCGCGGCCGTGATTGCGCCGTAGCTTGCGCACACCGGCGCCACTACCGCGAGTGTGCCGACCATAAGACCACGAAATAGAAAGACCGTGCCTGCCATCAAAACCAAAGCCGAGCCGGTCGCTGCGTACCATGCGTCGGCGTGAGTGGCGAAGGCCGGGGGCGACCTCGCAGGCTCAAGCATCATCCAAGCGCTTAGCAGCAAGAGCGCGAAGAGCTCGCCGTATAACATGGTGCGCCACATACCCACGGCACGGCCCGCGAACCGCGATAGATAGTCAGCCACGCCATAGCCCAGCGCCGCCAATAGACCAAGAGCAACGGCAGCGCTCAAAGCGTGCTCTGCCGAACAAATGCATAAATCATGCGGATCTTTAATGTCGCACGGGCGACGCGCGCGGAGGGCGCATCAAATTGCGCGACGGCGCTGTCTTGTGACGGCCGGAGCCTCACAGGAGGCAGATACTTCATGTTCATTCTCTCAACCAAATTGCGCGGCAAGTCAAAAAACCTAATCATGGACAAATGTATTGCTGGCTGGCTGCGAACCTGCGTGCGCCGGCCGTTCCGAGCGCAGCTTAATTGCCGCGTGAGACGTGCTAGGCTCGGAACCAACCATGGGCAGGTGTTCGCCGAGTCTAACCAGCTTGCGCCGCGCTAATCGCCACGGTGCGCGCATGAACGCAGCTCGAACGGCATCTGAATCGCGATGAGTGACCCCCGATCATCCGGCGGCACCCTGCCTTTTGCGCTTGCGTTCATCGCTGGATTTGTCGATACGTGCGGATTCATTGCACTCTTCGGCCTATTCTCAGCGCATGTGACGGGCAATTTCGTGCTCCTGGGCGCATCCCTCATTCGGCCACACGCGGGCATAATCGCAAAACTGCTGGCGCTGCCGGTATTCATGGCCGCAGTAGCTGCCTCGCGGCTGTTCCTCATTCGCTCCGGCGGGGGCGCGCGCGCGATGCGCGATATCCTTGCTGCGGAGGCGTTATTTCTCTGCCTGTTCCTTGCCACTGGAATCGCTGCCCGACCCTTGGTCGATGCCGACGCGGGACTTGCGATTCTCGCCGGCATGTTCGCTGTGGTTGCGATGGGCGTGCAGAACGCCGCCGCACGCACGGTGTTCGTTGCGCTGTCGCCAACCACGGTGATGACGGGTAACGTCACGCAGATCGTCCTCGACTGCGTCGACTTCTTTGCATCTGCCTCAGTTGAGGTCAGAGCCGCCGCACGCATCCGCCTTGGCAAGCTTGTGCCTCCAGTCCTCGCCTTTGCGGCCGGTGCCGCCGCGGGAGCCGTGGGCTTTGGTTTCGCGAGTTTCTGGTGCCTGCTGCTACCTATTGTAATTTTGGCTGTATTGATCGCGGTGGGATCACTCTGAATGCCAGTGTGGCGGCGGAAATGACAACATCGG
>DATCBZ010000376.1:0-5669 GCA_036511555.1 Steroidobacteraceae bacterium | reverse complement strand
GCTCGAATGATAATCCTCTGACCGGCCCCTCCGTCCGCGAGGCGTTACTCTTGCGGGTGAGTTGTGTCATTACACACAGGAGGGAGCGGCGATGGGACTGTACTGCGGGATTGATTTGCACTCCAACAACCACATGCTGATGGTTATCGACGACGCAGATCGGCGGGTCTATGAGCGGCGACTGCCGAACGACCTGGCGATCACCAAGGCGGCACTTGAGCCTTATCGGGCGGACCTCGTGGCGGTGGCAGTGGAGTCGACCTTCAACTGGTATTGGTTGGTCGATGGCCTGATGGAGGCAGGCTACGCCGTGCGGCTGGTGAACACCGCTGCCGTGCGGCAGTACGAGGGACTGAAGCACAGCGACGATGAGCACGATGCGTTCTGGCTCGCGCACCTGATGCGGCTGGGCATTTTGCCGACGGGGTACATCTACCCCAAGAGCGAGCGCGGGTTGCGGGACCTGGCCCGACAACGGATGCGTCTGGTGCAGCATCGCAGTTCGCTGATCACGTCCGTGCAGAACCAGGTGTGGCGCTCGACGGCTGTGCGGTTGCGAAGCGAGACAATCAAGGGCCAAGGCAAGCACCCGTGGCCGCAGATCTCGGATCCCGATCTTGCTTTGAGCGTCAAGGCGGGCCGGGCAGCCATCGATACGCTCACGGTGCAGATCGAGCGGTTGGAGAAGCTCATACTCAAGCGCGTTGGTCCATCGACGCAGTTTCGGATGCTCAAGACCGTCAGCGGCATCGGACCGATTCTGGCCATGACCATTGCTCTGGAGGTGGGTGAGATCGGACGCTTCGCTGGCGTCGGCGAGTTTGCCTCCTACTGCCGATGTGTCGACAGTAAGCGGCTTAGCAACGGAAAGAAAAAAGGCGAAGCGAACCGCAAGTGCGGCAATCGCTATCTCGCCTGGGCCTTCATGGAGGCGGCACACTTCGCGATTCGCAACCTACCGGCGGCGAAACGCTTTTACGAACGTAAGCGGCGTCAGCGCCACGCAGTGCTCGCCGTGAAGGCGCTCGCTCATAAACTGGCGCGCGCCTGCTTCTACGTTTTGCGCGATCAGGTGCCCTTCGCACCTGAGCGCCTGTTCATGTAGCGCTGGTCCGGCCAGCCTGGGTAGATCGAGTTTGAGACTGGTGCAAAACCACGCGAATGATGATCGCCCAGGCATGGCCCCATAGACGGTTGTTGGCTTGATGCGCCTCGTCGCCGAATCACCGACAGACTGGGACGCCGCACAGCGGCGAGCCCTTGCGAAATGTGATTTCCTTTTGAACGGTGGCGGGTACCGAGGACTTTCTGGGGCTCCAACGAGCCGAGAGCGGAAGCGCTCACTTCTTCCGGAGTTACGCTTCCGTCCCTGATCCAGATGGGTGTCTGGTGCGCATCGGCTACCGATGTGCAACCAAGCGAACGAAAGACAGGATGCGCGTAACCGACGACCGTGAATATTCCGACGCCTCAATGCGTCAACGGTTTCGCTCGCGCAATTGACAGGGGCCAGTCAATGGGTGTCTCAAACTGGCCCCATACAGTCGTTGTGGGATGCTCTCCGGGCAGCGATTGCAACGTCATCTCGCGTCAAACTGATGCCATGCGACTTCACGAGAGATCACGCCGTGGCAGGTGCATTCGGACGAGGGCTGCCGCCTCGGCTATGGATCCTTCATCCAGCGGCTGCGTGTGGTAGCCAGCGGGTGCCGTGCCTCCCTGCAACAGGTGATTCTTAATGGAAGGCGGGCGCCGCCGAGGGCCCGCGTTCCCAATTCAGCGGATGCCGACCTGTCCTCGCACCGCTTCGATCAGGCGGCCAGAATCGTAGCCGATGCCATGTTTGAACACGGTCTGCACATTCTCGATAACGTCGATGTGGGTAGACGGATCGCCCTTGACGAGTACCAGATCCGCAAACTTGCCCGCCGCAAGCGTTCCAATGTCCGCTTCGCGATTCAGGTAACGCGCGCCATTCTGGGTTGCGATCTGGATCGCAGCCACGGGTGAAAAGCCGGCTTCAACCAAGAGCTCAATTCCGCGCTGATTACCGAAGCCCGGTAGAACGCCGCCGATCCCCGTCGGGTCCGGGCCGGCGAGGAGCAGGCCGCCGGCCGCGGCGAAGGCTCGCTCGAAGTCCATTTCCTTGCGGAATAGGGCGGGTCCTGATTTGTCAGCGGGATCGAGCATAGCCCGCTCGATCAAGTAGCTCTCGCGGGCGCCCGGCGACATCGCGTCGAGCACCCGCTGCTGCGGTGGAGCTCGGCCCGCAACCTCGAGTTCCAACACCGGTAGGGTTGAGGTCACCGCGACATGGTGCGAGACCAATAGCTCGATCAGTGACTTCACACGTGCGCCCGTGACAGGTTCATTGAGCCACGCAGTACCGATTGCCGCATCGCCAGGGCAGGCATCAGGCTTCTTATCCAGCACGAATTCGCTATCGGTGTAGACCGGGCCATGCTCCAGATCATCGATGCCGGCGGCAACAGCCTCCGGCCAGGTGACCGAGCACAGGTGTCCCGTGATTTTCATGCCGCGGGCGTGCGCCTCCGCAGCCGCCGCGGCGAGCTCGGCGCGCGTGATATGCATATAGGCTTTGAATGACGTCATGCCCGATTCCGCCCAGAACGCGACGAACCGCCGGGCATCATCCGGGTCCGCCAATTCCCGCATCTGTACGAACGGCGTCGGAGCGCCTTCAAGATAGGGCGCAGTCACATCCAATTCGGGTCCCGGCATCAATCCGGCGTCGATGCGCGAGCGCAGCTTGAGATCCGTGTAGGGCTCGACGCTGCCGGTCGTACGCAAAGTGGTGACGCCGCCCGCCAAATACAGAAGCGGCGCGCTGTATGGAATCTCGTTTGCGAGGAAGCCCGGTTCATTGCCCCGTTGCACCGCAGCCGACGCTGTGTAGAACAAATGATCATGCATGCTGACGAGGCCGGGCAGCACGGTGTACCCCGGATAGTCGTGGATCTCGGTGCGGGCCGGCAGCCGAATCGACGTCGAAGGGCCGATGGCCGTGATTCGGCCGTCGATGAACACCACCGTCTGGTCCGGGCGAGCTGCCGCTCCGGTTCCGTCGATCACACTGACGTGCCGTAGCGCGACTGTCGGCGCGGATATGGCGATGAATGGCCGAGTCTCGGGGCCGGGTTGCGCCGTGGAGAATTGCGGTCCGGCACAGGCCAGCAATCCCAGCAATACGCGCGCTCGCATTGGCATACTTTCCTTCCGGTGGTGACCGTCGAAGGATACTCGCTGCGCTTGCAAGAGTTTCGAGCGCAAGGTCGTTCGGCGGGGCTACGAGGTGCGTGCAGTTAAGTCTGCCGTGCCCCCGTTTCTGGTGGAGTGTCAGTCAAGGCTCTAATATGTTTGCAGGCCTTCTCACGAAGGCGCTCTTGGAGAATCGGCATGGCAGTTGCAAGCGCACGATGGTTGGCGCTAGGTCTGTGCGGGTGGGCATTGATGGCAGCCGCCGGCTGCGAGAAAACGGCGCCCGATGATATGAATTGGGCTGAGCGCGCGCTCGCCCGCAACGAGCGGCTGCAGGTACTCGCCGTCGACCGACAAGCGCGCGCTTTTACCGTGCGCTTGAAGGACACCGGCGAGCTGCGAATCGTGCAGGCGGACGAAGTCGTTGGGTACGTGCCGGCGACGATGACCCAGGCCGCTGCAGCACCTAGCACCTCTCCCGCCGCGCTCGTCGAGCCGGCCGCAACAGCCAAGGTAGACGCAGCGCCTGCTGATGAGTCAAGCGGCGTCGCCCCGCCTCCGGCTCCAGTGCCTGCTGCGCCGTTGGCGACAGGGCCCGGTGTCATCGCATCGGGTCCCGGCTATAGCATTAGAGCCGCGCGGGCCGACGGCGCGGCCGGCGCGCGCGGCAGCGGCTTTGCGCCGAACGATTCGATTGGCCGTGGACTGCCGCTCGAGCGCCGCGACGAACCGATGATTTGTCAGGGCGCGCGCTTTCTTCGAATCGACGGCCGCAATCTCGAATTCGAGGGCGATGCGATCAGCGCAGAGGATGGCTGCGAGATACACATCACCAATAGCCGCATTGCAGCCAAGGGCGTCGGCGTATCGGCGCGCGCCGCGAGTGTGCATATCGAAAACAGCTCCATTGAAGGCAAGACTGGTTCGATCCTCGCCTCCGATGGTGCGCAGGTCTACGCCGAGTCGTCGCGGTTCAGGGGCGTCAGTCGCGGCCTCACCTCTGAGTCTTTGCACGATCTGGGCGGTAATGTCTGGAATTGATGGCCGCGAGGCCGTTGCGGCCGCGCTGCTATCCGCCTCTGCACGGGTGCGCGAATCACTCGGGCGTGTTTGGGATGCGAGCGACTTTATCGCGCGCTCCATAAGCACCGACGCGACTTTATTGCCGCGGCTCATGGCTGCGGGGGATCTTGAGCGCAGCCTCTCGCGCTCCGACTTCGCGGCGCGCGTGCCGTCGATTCCTGACGCCCTCGCCACAGCCGAAAGCGAATGGATGGCGCAGCTACGGCGCTGGCGGCGGCGCGAATTCGTACGCGTGGCGTGGCGCGACCTTGCCTCCTGGGCGCCGCTTGCCGAGACTCTCGCGGATCTGTCGGCCATTGCCGATGCCGCCATCATCGCCGCTTGCGAATTCGCGACGCGCACGCTTACGGCGCGCCTGGGCGTGCCACGTTCGCTGACGGGCGAGGCGCAGCCGCTCGTTGTCATAGGCATGGGCAAGCTGGGCGGCGGTGAGCTCAATTTCTCCTCCGATGTCGATCTCATCTTCCTCTTTCCCGAGCACGGCGAGACCGACGGCGCGCGGCCGATGTCGAATGAGGAGTTCTTCACCCGCTGCGGTCAGATGCTGGTGCGTCTGCTTGATGCGCCGACGGAGGATGGTCTCGTATTTCGCGTCGATCTGAGACTGCGGCCATTCGGCGCAAGTGGCCCCCTGGTGGCAAGCTTTGCCTCGTTTGAGGATTACCTCGTGCGTCACGGCCGCGACTGGGAGCGCTACGCCTACGTGAAAGCGCGCGCCATCACGGGCACGCTACAGTACGCGCAGATTTTTGAAACCGCAGTGCGGCCGTTTGTCTACCGGCGCTATCTTGATTTTGGCATCTTTGAGAGCCTGCGCGAGATGAAAGGGCTGATCGAGCGGGAGGTCGAGCGGCGCGAACGGGCTGACGACGTCAAATTAGGCCCCGGTGGCATTCGCGAAATCGAATTCATCGTGCAGGCCTACCAACTCATTCGCGGCGGGCGCGACCGGCGCCTGCAGACGCCGGCGCTTGCGGTTGCGCTGCCGCAGCTTGATGGGGCAAAACTCCTGCCGCATGCGCTGGTCGTTGATCTGGGCGCTGCCTACGCCTACTTGCGCAGTCTCGAGAATCGGCTGCAGATGGTTGCCGATGAGCAGACTCACCGTCTGCCAAAGACCGAAGCTGCGCGCGCACGGATGGCGCGCGCCATGGGCGTTGCCGACTGGGCGTCGCTGCTGCGCGACCTTGAAGCCCATCGGACGCGCGTGAGTGCGCACTTCAAACTGGTGATCTTCAGCGCTCAGGCGCAAACCGATCCGGGTACTCAGCGCGTTGACTTGGGCCAGTATTGGCAGGCAGGCGGCGAGCGCGCGCCGCTCGCCGCATCCTTGGCGCGCGCTGGCTTTACCGAAGCTCCCGAAGCTG
>DATCBZ010000375.1:0-2788 GCA_036511555.1 Steroidobacteraceae bacterium | reverse complement strand
GACGCCCGCCACAATCCGTACATCGCGCACCGCACCGCCCGCCAGTGCCGCGAGGGCGGCTTGATAGTCCGCGCCATCGTGCGCCGCGATCGCCTGCTCAACCGACTCGAATTCGATAAGGACCGTTCGGTCTAAAGTGCCCGCCTCATAGGCCTGCGCAGCGAATCCGCGTGCCAAAAATCGACCGCCACCAGCCTCTAGTGCCGGACGGGCAATTCTCGCATAAGCGTCAAGTTTCGCCGGATCGGTAATCTCGCGATAGCAGGTAATCCAATACGCTTTGGCCATACGATTTTTCCCAGGGTTGGCATCGAGACGTCGCTAATCGTATCAAGAGATATGCGCTTTGCACACGAAACGGGAAGCTCAGCGCCAATCCATATGTTTGATGTAGTCAGCCACAGTCGCTTTCCGTGACAACCGAGGTGACGGGCAAGCGCTCGGATATCGAAAGGTGGCACCGTGCGACGGCCGCAAAGGGCGCGCGGATCTCGTCCACGATAACAGTCGTACATTCCGGCGAAGTCTGTGCGGGATCATGCCCTCTCCCATCTACCTCCGTTTCGAACTACAGTTGTGCCCGCACTTATGAGGACGGTCGGATTTTGTACGTGCTGCGGACTGTTGCCGCCTCGCAATCGGCACGTCCTTTCGCCAAAGACATTCAATGCCCGGACGGAACCTGTGCGATCGAAATCTAGTGGCAAGCTCAGCGATGAGGAGACCGTGTAATGGCTCTAGTATTCTTGGCGGACTGGGATAACTTCTACGTCATCATCGGCTCATCGGCAGCAGGCCTTACTGGCCTGACTTTTGTGGTCATTGCGCTGGCCGCGGATTCGGACCGCACCAACACGCATGGCCTACGTGCATTTGTCACGCCGACCGTCGTGCACTTTGCCACCGTACTCGCCTTGGCCGCTTTCCTAAGCGTGCCACATCAGAACCTGATGGGTCTGAGTGTCGGCTTCGCAGCCGTTGGAGTTGCAGGCGTTGTGTATGCGATCACGATCGCAGCGGCCCTGCATCGGTACTCAAGCACCTACGTTCCGGTATTCGAGGATTGGCTGTGGCACGTGGTGTTGCCGGCGCTCGTCTACGCGACGCTGCTGGCGATCGCGTTTCTAATATGGCACCGCCCGGAACAGAGCCTTTACGGCGTCGCGGCATCATCAACCCTGCTCCTGTTTATCGGGATTCACAACGCCTGGGATGTCGCTGTGGCAATCAGCATGCGCAAGCAAAAGGAGTCCGCGTGAGAGCGTCGCGGCGCCGGAGCGAGCCGATCGAGGGCCGGCCGGCTGGCTCCGCGCGCCTCAAAACTGCCGGTCACCGCGGCACGGCATGACCGCGCCGAAGCCCATAGCCGCATTGGAGGAAGGGTTGCGGCAAGCGCACGCGGCGCTGCGTGCCGGCCGCGCTGCTACGGCCGAGCGCTTGTTGCGCGCTCTGCAAGCACAATTCCCTGGAGAGGTGAATATCCTTTGGCTTTTGGGAGCCGCGCGCCTTGCGCAAGACAAGGTTTCCGAGAGTGTCGCTATCCTTGAGGGGGTCGTGGCTCGCGCGCCGGATTTCGCAAACGCTCGCGTCGATTTGGCGCGCGCTTACCGCAACGACGGCTGTGCCGCACGCGCCCGCGGGGAAGTGCGCGGGGTGCTGGAGAGAATTCCGCATCATCATCTGGCGTGGCTTGCCTACGGAGATGCGCTGGTCGACCTTGAGCAGTACCCCGACGCATGTGTTGCATTCGAACGCGCGCGTCTCACCGACCCGCAGCGACTGAGCGTCGAGAAAGCTACCGCCCTGCTTCTGGCAGATGACCGCAAAACCTCCGAGGATATTTTTCGAAAAATCCTGCAGGAAGACGCAAGTCACGTCGCGGCGCTGTGCGGACTTGCCGCACTGTCTCTTGCCGCCGACGTACCGCACGATGCCGAGCGCTTGTTGCGCCACGCCTTGAAACAGTCGGCGCACATTCCCCTCGTCTGGCGAGGCTTGGGACCCACGCTGCTTGCGCTCGGGCGCCTCGAGGAAGCCGACAGCGCCGCCCGTCATTTACTGAAGATCGAACCAGAAAACCCCCAGACCTGGATCACAATGGCCACCGTGGCGGCACGGCTTCTGCATCAGGAAGAGGCGCTCGCAGCCTACGAGCGGGCGGCGCTTTTGCAGCCGCAAGAAGTACAACTGCGGATGTCGATCGGTCACATTCACAAGACACTCGGAGCCCGTCAGGAAAGCGAGTCCGCCTATAAAGCCGCCCTGGCGATGGATCCGTCCATGGCCGAGGCTTACTGGAGCCTTGCGGACCTTAAGAACTACGCGTTCAGCGAGGTGGAGGTGGCGTCGATGCTGGCGCTGCTCGCTGCCGCCAAGCGCGAGCGACCGAATGATGCGCAGCTGTGTTTCGCACTCGGCAAGGCTTTCGAGCAGCGCCACGAGTACTCGGATGCCTTCGCGTACTACGCGCGCGGCAACGCGCTGCGGCGCCTTGACGCACCGTTCGATATCGAGCATTTCGAACGTCGCACAGCACGAATTCGTGCTTTCTTTAATAAGACATTCTTCCTCGAGCACGCCGGCAGCGGCGATCACAGCGCCGCGCCAATCTTCATCGTCGGCCTGCCGCGCTCCGGCTCCACGCTGGTCGAGCAGATCCTCGCCAGCCACTCGCGCGTCGAGGGCACCATGGAGCTGCCGAACATCATTACCATGACGCACCAGTTCGACGACATGGCCGCAAACCGCGATGGGTATCCCGAGACGGTGGGTACCGCTCCGGTTGGAC
>DATCBZ010000374.1:0-3529 GCA_036511555.1 Steroidobacteraceae bacterium | reverse complement strand
AGCTCAAGGAAGGTGACCTCGTGCGCGTCAAAGTGCTTGAAGTCGACCGGCAGGGCCGGGTGCGACTGACGATGCGCAGCGTCGACGCTGCCTAGCGCCGCAGCGGCAGTAGTATGCGCCGAAATTTTACTCGGCAGTATTGGGCTTAAGTCACCGGACGTGCGTCCGTTACTGCATCCTCGGGGGGTAATCTGGCGCCGTTTGCCGCATTGACGAGCGTGCGGTAGATCTCATCCTGCACGGAACGCCAGCGCTGATAGTTCTTCTGCGCAAGACCCGTGATGCTCGCGGGTGGTTCAGCACTGGCACCATTCTTGATGCGCTCGCGCGCCTCAGGCTGGTGCGATGCAAAGAGTTTGAAACTCTGTTCCAAATAGCTGCCAATCATGTCGGGAACATGGCCGTTGTGCGAGCGAATGATCTGCGACAAAAAGTCGCGGCTCATAAGCGGTTCAGCAACCTGTTCGAGTTCCGCAATCACCTGCAACAGAATGCAACGTGTGATGTCCTGTTGCGATTTCTTGTCAATGACAACGAAATCGATGCTTTCAACTACTAACTTGCGCACATCCGCCAGTGTGATGTAGCGGCTCTCCACCGTGTCATACAAGCGCCGGTTCGGATATTTCTTTATGACCCGCGATTCATTCATTGCACGCCCCTTTTGCTGTTATCAATTATTCGGTTCTTCGGCTCTTCCATGCCCTTGGCGTCAGGTCGGCATAAGTACATACCTTAGTACAACAATGAGGAAGGTCCAAATTAAGGCGTCATAACGGATGCTGTGGCTTTTTGGACACGTTCTAAACTGACCGGGTTCCAGTGTTCTAAGGCCCAGGACAGAACGTTCCGGGCAGGCGCCGTCACGAGCTCCGGCGGCGGCATTTGACGCAGTAGGGTGAGCGCCTCAACGAGCGGCCGCCCGCCTGCGCGGGGGTCGACGGGTACCGAGCGCCGGGACTTGGCAAGCTTTGCACCGTCGGCTTCGACTACCACGGGGACGTGAGCATAGCGCGGCATTGCGAGGCCAAGCGCGCGTTGCAGCAGGATTTGCCAGGGTGTACTCGCGAGCAGATCAGCGCCGCGAACAACATCGGTGACGGCCTGCTCTGCATCGTCGACCACGACTGCAAGCTGATAGGCGATTACTTGATCGCGTCTTTGCACGACGATGTCGGCTGGCATCTCAAGCACGCACGAGCAGGATCCTTGCAGACGATCCACGAAGCTCACGCTCTCCGTTTTACTTATTGCAAAGCGCGCAGCGGACGGCCCGGTCAGCCGTTGGCTGCGGCAGCTTCCTTGGCATCCGTTCTCGGTGCTGCCGCCGGCATCGGCGCGGTCGCGACGCGTGCAGCCGCACGCAAAGAGGCGCCCTTGTCGACGCAGTTCTGTGAGGGCTGCGGCGTAGAGGGGCTGGCGCGAACTTTGATATGCGATCGTTCCGTCCCACTGCAGATCAAGGGCCTCGAGCGTGCGCTTGATGTCATCGGTATAGCGCGGCCGGATGCGCGCCGTGTCGAGATCTTCGATGCGCAGCAGCCAGCGGCCGCGATGCGCACGGGCGTCAAGGAAGCTGCCGAGCGCTGCGACCAGTGAGCCTAGGTGCAGTGGTCCGGTCGGCGAGGGGGCAAAACGGCCGACGTAGCCCATGCTGCGGCCGGCGGCCTTTTACTCGATCAGCGGTAGCGATCGTCGCGATCGCCGTACTGCCGCTCGCGCCGCTCGCGCCGCTCCTGCGCCTCGATGGTGAGCGTTGCAACCGGCCGCGCCTCAAGGCGCTTGATGCCGATCTCCTCGCCGGTCTCAAGGCAATACCCGTAACTGCCGTCCTCGACCCGCTTTAAGGCCTCATCAATCTTGCGAATCAGCTTGCGTTCCCGATCGCGGGTGCGCAGTTCCAGGCTGAATTCTTCTTCCTGGGTGGCCCGGTCGTTCGGATCTGGAAAATTCGCAGCCTCATCCTTCATGTGCGAGACGGTGCGGTCGACTTCCTCCATGAGATCGCGCTTCCAGCTTTGCAGTATCTGGCGGAAGTGCTCGAGCTGCTCCTTGCTCATGTACGCTTCGCCGCGCTTTGAGATGTAGGGCTGAACGTTGCGCGGTCCGGACAACAGACTGCCGCTGTCCGAGTCGCCGTCCTCAGCGTCCTGCGCGACGCTGATCGGGATCACGCGTGCCGGCAGTGGCGCGGCTGGCGGGAGTTTGGCTGCAACACGCGGCGCGGTTGCGGCAACCGGTTCAGGGGACTTGCGGGAAGTCGCAGGCTCGGCGGCTGTGGGCTTTTTCGTTTGGGGCGCGGTTCTTCGCAGTGGGATAACGGTCTTTGCTTTCTCAACGGGCTTGCTTGCAGCTTCCTTGCGGGCTGCGGGTCGACTCACCGGTTTCTTCGCCTTGGTGGGTTTGGGCGCGGGCTTCTTAGCCGACATCGGTCACTCCTCAGAGCATGGGCCCATTAAAGGACGCGGGATTATACCGGCCGACTCTGCTATGTACAGAGCGCTTGCCAGCCGAGCTTACGGTGCTCGGCGCTGACGCTGGTGTAGATCCCGCCGCGCACGTTGAAGCGAGCCGTAAGACGCATGAAGCGCGGCGCGACCGCCGCCACCAGATGGTCGAGAATTTCATTGCTGATTGCCTCATGGAAGGCGCCGCGATCGCGAAAGGATGCGATGTACAGCTTCAATGACTTCAGCTCCACGCACAATGCGTCGGGGACATATTCAAGCAACAAGGTTGCAAAGTCCGGCTGTCCGGTTTTCGGGCACAGGCAGGTGAATTCGGGAATGCGCATGCGGATCGTATAGTCGCGCGCGGCGGCGGGGTTCGCGAACGTCTCAAGGCGGCTTGCGGGGTGTGCACTCATTCGCGTTTACTTTACACTACCTGCTGCGCGCCACGCCGCCACGCGAAAACGCTTCATCATGAGATCTTTGAGATGCGGCTGACCAAGATCAAGCTCGCCGGCTTCAAGTCTTTCGTCGATCCTACGCAAGTCAGCTTCCCGAGCAACCTCACTGGCATCGTCGGGCCCAACGGCTGCGGCAAGTCGAACGTTATCGACGCGGTGCGCTGGGTGATGGGGGAGCTGTCGGCGCGGCATCTGCGCGGCGATTCCATGGCGGATGTGGTCTTCAACGGCTCCAGTGCGAGAAAACCCGTCGGCAGCGCCTCGGTCGAACTCGTTTTTGACAACGCCGACGGCAAGATCGGCGGTCCGTACGCAAGCTACAGCGAAGTGTCGCTGCGGCGGCAGGTGACCCGCGACGGCACCTCGAATTATTTCATCAATGGCGTGCGCTGCCGCCGCAAAGACATCACGCAGCTGTTTCTGGGAACGGGCTTGGGGTCACGCAGCTACGCGATCATCGAGCAGGGCATGATCTCGCGCATCATCGAGTCGAAGCCCGAAGACATGCGCTGCTTTGTCGAGGAGGCGGCTGGGATCTCGCGTTACAAGGAACGGCGCCGCGAGACCGAGAGTCGCATCGCCGAGACGCGCGAGAATCTCGAACGCCTGCAGGACGTG
>DATCBZ010000373.1:0-4514 GCA_036511555.1 Steroidobacteraceae bacterium | reverse complement strand
CCGATCTTGAGGCGCACCTTGTCCCTCTCTTTATATCCCAGCTCACGAAATAGCTCGACGCCGACGTTGGTAATGAGGTTGCCGAAGGGGCCGTCGAGCGAGACGACGCGGCCGTTTATCCCATCCGCGCCGATCGCGGCGGCCTTCAACTGCAGGCGGACCAGGCGCGCAACGGGGGGGCCGACGGTGTTGAAGTCCTCGCCGCGTGCAAGATGCGCAGCTGCCGGCGAAAAAATGTCGCGGCCATGAAATGTCGAGGATGGCGCACCGGGTAACTGCCAGGCTGAGTTCGTGATCTCGCGGGCGGCCTCAATGCCATCGCGTTCCTCAATGACGGTGAGAAGGCCGTTGTCGGGGACCACAAAATATTGACCGCGCCCTGATTTCGCGATAATCGCGCGCCGCTGTGTCCCGACTCCCGGATCGACGACACCGACAAAGATGGTGCCGGCTGGAAAGTACAGCGCCGCGCGAGATAGGAAGCGGCCGCCCTCGGAGATGGAATACGGCGTCACCTGGTGAGTGAGGTCGACGATGCGAACATCCGGAGCGATGCCGAGCATAACTCCCTTGCAAATGGCGACCGCATCATCAAGCGTGCCGTAGTCCGTCAGAAACACGATAAGTGGAGCATGCGAGGTGCGGGCCGCATTGGCGGCGCGAGCATCGTGCGCAACGGCAGATATTCCCAGCATGAGCACTGCGACGGTCAAAATTTTCGGATACATAAGATTCAGCCATCGGCTGGCGAATAGGCGCGCTGCGCACGGAAAGCTCGGCACGATAAGAATCCTCAGATAGCGGGTGGCGCAGGCCTCTCGGCTTGCGAACATATCAGAATCTCAACGCGCGCTTCCATAAGGTGAAAATATGTTCGCCAATAAGGCCGCAGCGCCCCTCAGTGCACCCAGCTCGATGCAACGTTCAGTCCCCTGCCGTGGCCGATCACGTCCTCCTTGTAAACTGAAAGCGCGTCGCCCACGATGAGATCGGATGAAGACCTAGGATCTCGCATGCCGGAACACTTACAAAGCGCCTTGGGTCTCGTTGCTTTGCGCCTGATCGCGTGGCTGCTGAGTGAACGGCGCCGTGCCGTGTCGTGGCGCTTTGTCGCTGTCGGGACTGCCGCGCAGATTGTTCTGGCATTGTTATTTCTCAAGCTGCCATTTGTGACAGCGGTATTTGAACTGCTCAACCGTGGCGTATTTACGCTGCAGCAAGCAAGCGAAGCGGGCAGTTCCTTTGTGTTTGGCTTTCTGGGCGGTGGGCCGCTGCCCTATGAAGAGACCCGTGCGGGTGCGAGCATAGTATTCGCGTTCAGGTTTTTACCACTCGTGATCGTCGTGAGCGCGCTGGCGGCTTTACTTACGTATTGGCGGATCCTTCCCGCGATCGTGCGTGCCTTTGCATGGCTCTTCGAGCGCGCCATGGGAATCGGCGGGGCGGTGGCCGTATCCTCTGCCGCCAATGTGTTTCTAGGGATGATCGAAGCGCCCATTCTGGTGCGGCCTTACATCGAACGCTTCACGCGCAGTGAGCTATTCATCGTGATGTGCGTCGGGCTCGGGGGGGTCGCCGGAACCGTTCTCGTGCTGTACGCGACCATGCTCGCTCATACGATAGCCAATGCGGCAGGTCACCTCCTCGTGGCGTCAATTATCACCGTGCCCGGCTCCATCGTCATAGCGCGCATCATGATTCCCGAGAGCTCGCCGCCGACGCCGGGAAAGCTTGTCTTGAGTGAGGATGTGCATGGCGCCATTGAGGCAGTCATGCAAGGTACCAAGCAGGGTTTGGAGCTCTTTCTGAATATCGTGGCGACGGTTCTGGTATTCATTGCGCTCGTCTACGTCGCCGATGCACTGCTCGGAGCATTACCTGCGTTTGATGGCGCAAGCCTGTCACTCGAACGCGTAGTGGGCTGGGCATTTGCACCGGTCGCCTGGCTTATCGGTGTGCCGTGGAATGAGGCACGCACCTTCGGCTCGTTGCTGGGAACCAAGACCGTCCTCAACGAACTCCTAGCTTATCGGCAGCTTTCAAGTCTCGCACCCGGGATGCTGAGCGAGCGCAGCCGCCTGCTTGCAACCTACGCGCTGTGCGGCTTTGCAAATGTCGGCAGCGTCGGCATTCTGGTCGCGGCGCTTGCGACCATGGCGCCGTCCCGACGCAGTGAGATCGCGAAGCTCGGCCTGCGCGCGCTCATAGGCGGAACTCTTGCGACCTGTGGCACTGCGGCGATCGTAGGAATGCTGATCTAGGCTGCGGCGGCCGCCGCAGACTGCACCCGACGCGCGCGTCGCGAATCTCGTGCTTTGGCGGCCGACTCCAGTCCTAGGGCGTGGGATGCATATTGCCGCGAGAAAAATTAGTCGCCGCATCAGCAACTGGCATCATGGGCTTGCCTTTTGCCATTTTGTCCCACATCGCCTCGCCATACTTCATGAATTCCTCTTTCGTGATTGTGCCGTCGTGATCCGCATCCATAAGCTTTGCATCGAAGCGCATATGTCCGGTGGCGAAATCTTTGCCGGCATCGGCAACTGATAGCGTGTCTTTGCCGGCCTGCGTCATTCGGCCCCACATCGTTTCGCCGTATTGCATAAACTCATCTTTGGAAACCATGCCGTCATGATTGGCGTCCATCTCTTTGACGTCAAAATTCATATTGCCGCGGGCAAATTCAGCGGGGTCGGCTGCAAAAACGCTGCGAGCACTGAGCAGCGCCGCAATTAAGATTAATGACTGCAATTTATTCATGATAGTCCTCGGCTTAGACGCTGTTAGGGCGGCGCCACCGCGTGACGCCTTGATTCGCTACCGAGGAGACCCGGCCGGACGAGACAATATTGCAGAAGCACAAGACAGGGGTGCTCGAAGTGACGCCGCCGTCGCTAAAGCGCACATCGAATCTGGCACTTTCAGGCGGCAGTGCGTCGACCCGTGCGATAGCGCTCTGCCGTTACGGCATGCGAAAGATTGGGGCCCAAGGCACCTCGTGCGGCCTCGAAGGTGTGCCAGTCGCCCTCGCTGGGGAGCGATGGGATGGTGACGATCTCGCCTTGATGGAGTCCCGCGAACGCAGCGTCAGCCAGGTCCTCCGTGGACATCACGATCTGCTTTGGTAGATTTTCAACCCGCAGGCCAGCTAATCCCCAGAACTGCGTGGCGGTCGCGCCCGGGAGAACGGCTTGAATCCGTATCCCGTCAGCAAGTTCGTGCTGCAGCGAATGAGTGAATGCCAGCACGAAGGCTTTGCTAGCACCCTAGACGCCGTTCAGCAATTCCGGCGCGAGGGCAACGATTGATGAGATGTTGACGATGGTACCGCGCGCTCGCGCCACGGATCCCGGCGCAACCGCGTAACTGAGCCTCGTCAGCGCGCTAATGTTGAGCGCAATCATTGATTCCATCTTCTCGATATCCGAGCCCAGCAGCGGCGCAGTAGCGCCGACGCCCGCGTTATTGACCAGTACGGTGATACTTGTATCGGTTCGAAGTATTGATTCGACGCGCAGAACATCGGACTTATTACTGAGGTCGGCCGCAACCGTCTTGATTGAGCGACCGGTCGAATTTGTCAGCCGGCTGGCAATTACTTTTAGCCCTCAAGGTTGCGTGCCACGAGGATGAGGTCAGAGCCGCGCCGCGCCAACCGATCGGCGTATACCGCTCCAATCCCGCTTGACGCGCCTGTGATGAGGGCCGTGCCCTTGGTCTCTCCAATCGCCACGATTTTGTCTCCATGAATGCCCGTGAGGATTTGTGAGCCGACTGTACCCCGCTTGCGCATGACTTAAATGTCACATATACCTCGTTTTAGGACATAGGCCCTGGAGAGGGGTATGAAGCGCATTGGGTTCATCGTTTTCCCGGGTTTTCAGGTCATGAGTTTTGCGGCCCTCTCGGTGTTCGAGTTTGCGAACCTTGCCGTTGGCGAACCGCTCTACGACCTCCACGTCCTGTCCGAAGATGGCGGAGCGGTGCGAAGTTCAGTCGGTCTAACCGTAGAAACGGAGCCGTTTGTCGCTGCCGCCTTCGACACGCTGATTGTGGGCGGAGCTACCAGCGTTACCGCATCGTCATGGAGGCTGCGCGTGTTCGTCAGCGAAGCGCTGGTCGCATCGCGCCGCGTTGCCGGCATCTGTACCGGCGCCTTCGTCCTGGCTGAAGCAGGTATTCTCGATGATCGACGGGTAACTACCCATTGGGCGTTTGCGCGCGAGCTTCAGGGCCGTTTTCCCAAGGTCAAGGTGGAAGAGGACCGCATCTTTGTCATCGACGGGCCAGTTTGGACCTCAGCGGGCATGACCGCCGGCATCGATCTTGCGCTTGCGATGGTCGAGAAGGATCTTGGGATTGAACTCGCCAGACGGGTAGCGAGGAAACTCGTTGTCTATCATCGGCGCGCCGGTGGCCAATCGCAGTTTTCCGCGTTGCTTGCACTTGAGCCCAAGTCCGATCGCATTCAAAGCGCGCTTACGTATGCGAAGCGCAATCTGCAAAAACCACTG
>DATCBZ010000372.1:0-2383 GCA_036511555.1 Steroidobacteraceae bacterium | reverse complement strand
GTCCTTGCTCGTTGGCGTCGGAGGTGACGTTGCGCAGCTGCGCGACGCTTTGCAATTTTGCGACGAACTTTGCGGTCCAGTCGTTGACCGTTGCCGTGCTCGCACCCTCGAGCGAGAAGCGATACTCGGTGGGACCCGTCTCCGCATCGATCGTCAGGTCCTGGGTCGGCTGCAGGTACAGGGTCACGCCGGCGACGGCGCTCGCGCGGCGCCTTAAGTTATCCATAATTTCCGCCTGCGAGCCTGCCGTGCGGTGCGCTTTCAAGTTGATCAGCATCTGGCCGCTGTTCAGCATCGTGTTGTTGGCGCCGTCGACGCCAATGAAGGAACTCAGATTTTGTACGTCGGGGTCTTGCAGAAGGACCTTGCCGACTGCCTGCTGCAGCTCGGCCATGCGCGCGTAGGAGATCGATTCGGTGGCGAGTACGCGTGCCTGCAACTGGCCCGTGTCTTGGGTAGGGAAAAGCCCCTTGGGTATGAAGATGTAGAGGAGCACTGTCAGCACCAGGGTCGCGATCGCAACGATCAGCGTGGCGCGCTCGCGCTCCAGCACCCATTGCAGTGCGCGGTCGTAATGATGCACGGCACGCTCAAAGAGCTGCTGGGACTTTTTGCTGATGCCGTGCGCGTCCTCTTCCGCGGAGGACGTCAACCAAAAGGCGCACAGCATCGGTACCAGCGTCAGCGACACTACCGCCGAGATCAATATCGTGATCGCGAGCGTCACGGCGAACTCGCGAAACAGCCGTCCGATGACCTCGCTCATGAAAAGGAGCGGGATCAATACGGCGATCAGCGAGACGGTGAGCGACACGATCGTAAAGCCGATCTCGGCGGCGCCGTTCAGCGCCGCCTCAAACGGTTTCTCGCCCTTTTCCAGGTGGCGCGAGATGTTCTCAATCATGACTATCGCGTCGTCGACGACAAAACCAGTCGCGATTGTGAGCGCCATGAGGCTCAAATTGTTGAGACTGAAGTTGAGGAGGTACATGACACCAAACGCGCCGACGAGCGAGATTGGCACCGACAGACTTGCGATTGCCGTAGCGCGCACGCTGTGCAGGAAGAAGAAGATAACCGCTACCACGAGCGCCACCGCGAGCAACAGTTCAAACTCGACATGATTCACGGAGGCGCGAATGCCGGTGGTGCGGTCAGCGAGTACGTCGACCTTGATTCCGGCCGGTAAAGTGTCCTGCAGTTGCGGCAGGCGCTTCTTGATGGCATCGACGGTGCCGATGACATTGGCACCCGGTTGCCGCTGCACATTCAGGATGATCGCGGGCTTCATGCCCGACCACGCACCCAGCTTCACGTTTTCAGCAGCATCGACCACCTGCGCGACATCGCTCATGCGGATCGGCGCCGTTTTGCGGTAGGCCACGATCAGGTTCTTGTAGTCGTCGGCAGTGAGGAGCTGATCGTTGGCGTTGATCGTGAACGCCTGCGTTGCCCCATCGAAGCTGCCCTTGGCGCGATTGGCGTTCGCTGCGCTGATCGCCGACATTAAGGTATCGAGCGTCACGCCGAAGGAGGCGAGGGTTTGCGTATTGGCCTGGATGCGTACCGCCGGGCGCTGACCGCCGCTCAGGCTTACCAGACCCACACCCGAAACCTGCGCGATCTTCTGCGCCAGGCGTGTATCGACGAGATTCTGCACGTCGATGAGCGGCATGGTGTCAGAGGTGATCGCAAGCGTCAGCACCGGAGCATCCGCCGGGTTGACCTTGGCGTAGATCGGCGGCGCGGGCAGATCTGCTGGCAAGAGCGAGCCGCTCGCATTGATTGCCGCCTGCACCTCCTGCTCGGCCACATCGAGAGTCTCGCCCAAGCCAAACTGCAGTGTGATGACCGAGGCGCCGGCGGTGCTGGTGGAACTCATGCGCTGCAGCCCCGACATTTCCCCGAACTGGCGTTCAAGCGGCGCCGTTACGGTTTGACTCATGACCTCCGGACTACCGCCCGGATACAGCGTTTGCACCTGGATCGTCGGATAGTCGACCTGCGGCAGTGCCGACAGCGGCAGGAACCGAAAGCCAACCATGCCGGACAGCACGATGGCCGCCATCAGTAGCGAGGTCGCTACCGGTCGCATGATGAAGGGGCGCGACGGACTCATCGCTGCAACATGTGCCCGTTCGGGCAGCAGGCAGCCAACAATTGACGCGCTCGCGGCATCGAGCTACCCGGTCGTGGCGGCCGGCTTGCTTGGGCCATGCTTCTTGCGCGGCTTGCCATCGGTCGGCGCAGCGGCTGGAGCGGCGGTTGGAACGGCACTCGGTGCGCCCGGCGTCGCTGCGGCGCCGTTTTGACCACGGGCGTGAATGTCGGAGGCCAGTTGCACGGCGGCGCCGTCGGTCAGCCGATCGCCGCCCTCGGTGAT
>DATCBZ010000371.1:0-2240 GCA_036511555.1 Steroidobacteraceae bacterium | reverse complement strand
GAGCCGCAGCCGCGCAAAACGCCGCGAGCCCACTTGGAACACATGATCGGCGCCGGGACCTAAGCTATGGCCTCTGTCTGTGACGCGTTCGCCATCGATACGCACCGCTCCTTCATCGATCTTGCGGTTTGCCTCCGAAGTGCTCGCCGCAAGTCCGCCCTCTTTGAGTACGTTTGCAAGCCGCACGCCGCAGGCGTCGACGTAAAGCACCTGCGGCACAAGATCCGTTGGCAGCGTTTTCTCGCGAAAGCGTGCGGTGAACTCCTTAAGTGCAGTCTCCGCCGCGACGGCACCATGGAAGCGCGCCACGATTTCCTGCGCAAGCTCAACCTTGATGTCGCGGGGATTGCCGCCGCTTGCCACGCGGCGCTTCAGTGCCGCGATTTCGCCAAGGGGTCTAAAGCTTAAAAGCTCGAAATAGCGCCACATGAGCTCATCAGAGATCGACATGAGCTTGCCAAAGATCATGTCGGGTGGATCGGCGATGGCAATGTAGTTGCCGAGCGATTTCGACATTTTATTGACGCCGTCGAGCCCTTCCAAGAGCGGCATCGTGAGTACGATCTGCGGCTCCTGACCAAATGCCTCCTGCAAATGCCGACCCACCAGTAAGTTGAACTTCTGATCCGTGCCGCCGAGCTCCACATCCGCCTGCAAAGCGACCGAGTCGTAGCCCTGCACCAGTGGATACAAAAATTCGTGCAGTGCGATCGACTCGCCTTTCTTATGCCGCTGCGAGAAATCATCGCGCTCGAGCATGCGCGCAACGTTGTACTTGCCGGCGATCTCGATGAGACGAGCAGCCGGCATCGGCGCAAACCAGCGCGAATTGAAGTCCACGACGGTGCGCGCGGGGTCGAGAATCTTGAACACCTGCTGCTCGTAGGTGCGGGCGTTCTTCTGCACCTCCTCGGGGCTGAGCGTCGGACGCGTCGTGTTCTTACCCGAGGGGTCCCCAATCATGCCGGTGAAGTCACCGATGAGAAATATCACCTCATGGCCGAGCTCCTGGAACTGGCGCATTTTGTTCAAGAGCACCGTGTGACCCAAATGCAGATCCGGTGCCGTCGGGTCGAAGCCCGCCTTGATGCGCAGCGGGCGGCCTTTCCTGAGCTTCTTCAGCAGCTCCGACTCGACCAGCACTTCGCGCGCACCGCGCTTTATTTCGGCGAGTTGTGAGTCGAAGTCGCTCATGATGGGGCACTCGTGGACGCTGAGGCGAAAGGATGCTTAAGTGTAGTGCATGCGCTTGAGCTTCAGACCCCGGATTCCCGGGCTAGCGCCTTCGCGCGCGCATTGGCTGCAACTGGCAGGTTTAGCCGTGCTCGCCTGGGCGTGGTGGCGTGCCACCCCCGCAATCTACGTTCCGCCGGCCCTGCCGCCGGCGGCCACGGCCCCTGCTCGCGCAGCGGTCGTGCTGCCGCCGAAAATTGCGGCGCTCGCCAGCACCAGCGTCGATGTAATCGTCAGGGCGAATGACACTCTCGAGAGCATTTTCCGGCGATTGAAGCTGGATCTTGCCGACTTGGCGTTCGTGCGCAGCCTGCCGGGCTTGCGCCACATGCTCGATGCGCTGCGGCCCGGCGAAGCGCTGCACTTGACCCAGCGTGACGGCGGGCTCGTCACATTTGAGCGCCGCTTAAACCCCAGTGAAACCTTGCAGGTGCGGCGCGAAGGCGCCGGGTTTTCCGCGGATGTTCTCAACAATCCGCTCGAGTCCCACTTGCGCACCGTCAGCGCCGTCATTGACCGCTCGCTCTTCGAAGCCGTCGCGGCGGCAGGCGCCCACGACCAGACCGCGCTCGCCCTGGCGCAGATATTCGGCTGGGACATCGACTTCGCGCTTGATATCCGACCCGGGGACTCATTCACCGTGACCTACGAGGAGCTCTACGAACACGGCAAGTTCGTCAAAGACGGCGCCGTGCTCGCAGCGATGTTCAAGAATGATGGCCGCATCTACCGGGCGGCGCGCTATGTCCAACCCGACGGTCACGCCAACTATTACACGCCCGAAGGCCGCAGTCTGCGCCGCGCGTTCCTGCGCACGCCGGTCGATTTCACGCGCGTCAGCTCCAGTTTCGACCTGCACCGCATGCATCCAATCTTGAATCTGATTCGCGCCCATAAGGGCGTTGATTACGCAGCACCGATCGGCACTGCGGTGCACGCGGCGGGCAACGGCCGGGTGCGCTATGCAGGACCCAAGGGCGGCTATGGCAATGTGGTTGAGATCGACC
>DATCBZ010000370.1:0-3072 GCA_036511555.1 Steroidobacteraceae bacterium | reverse complement strand
CGCACTGGAACCAAAACGCCGTAGCCCTGTTGAGAGCCGTAGGGACGTTTGGTAGCGGGGGTAGGATTTGAACCTACGACCTTCGGGTTATGAGCCCGACGAGCTGCCAGACTGCTCCACCCCGCACCGGTTCGAGCCCCTCATTGTACAGGTCGCAGGAACGCCGATGCAACGACGCCGGCAGGCATGCGGCCGACCGTGTTGTTCTCAATGAAGAATTCGCGCGCAGAGATCGAGCAGCGGCCCTGGCACAAGCCCCAGCGCAAGGACCGCCGCGGCATTCACGGCCAACGCAACACGCGCACCTAAGCGCCCTGCTAGTCGAGGCGCTTCAGTCCCCGGTGCATCGAAATACATAAGTTTGACGATGCGCAGGTAGTAGAACGCTCCTACGACCGACGCCGCCGCCGCAACGATGACGAGAGCGGTGTGCTGCGTCGCCCAGAGCTCCTGAAAGATGCGCAGCTTGGCCCAAAAGCCGATAAACGGCGGCACGCCGGCAGTCGAGAACATGAGAGCCATCATGATCATCGCAAGCAGCGGGTCGCGCGCGTACAACCCTTTATAGTCGTCCAGTGAATCTGCTTCGAAGCCATGGCGACTCGCCAGAAGAATGACTCCAAACGAACCCAGCGCGACCAGAATGTAGACGAGCGTGTAATAAAGCGCAGCGCTGTAGCCGGCGGGCGTGCCGGCCACGAAGCCCAGCAGAATGAAGCCCACGTTCGCAATAGTTGAGTAGGCAAGCATGCGTTTCAGGTTGCTCTGCGCAATCGCAACCACATTACCGACGATGAGCGTGAGGACGGCGAGCGGCACGAGCATCTGGCTCCATTCGGCCGTCGCGCCGACGAGTCCATGCGCGAGCAATCTGAAGGCGAGCGAGAAGTACGCAAGCTGCGGCACGGTGCTGATGAACAGCGTCACGCTCGTCGGCGCCCCGTGATAAACGTCCGGCAGCCACATATGAAACGGCACCGCGCCCAACTTGAAGGCGACGGCGACCACTATGAAGACAAGCCCGAAGATCACCCCGAGACTTGCGTGCCCGGCGCTGACATGGCTTGCGATGACGTCCAGATCAAGGCTGCCTGTCATGCCATATATGATCGACATGCCGTAGAGAAGCGTGCCCGAGGCGATCGCGCTCAGCACGAAGTACTTCATCGCAGCTTCGGCCGCCACGCCCGACTCGCGGTCAAATGCGACCAGTGCATACACCGACAGCGCCAGGAGCTCAACCCCCATGTACACCGTGATGAGACTGTTGGCTGATACCAGCACAAAGATGCCAAGCAGCGCGGTCAAGCACAGCACGTTGTACTCGCCGCGCAGAATATCTCGCTGTTCAAGATACGCGCGCGAATACACGAGTGTGACGGCCACGATCAAAAATCCAGCGAGTTTCAATGCATAGCCGAGTTCGTCCGCAACGTAGAGCCCGTGAAAGAGCGTCGTGCGCTGAGCGACGTGCCCAAATGCCGCGGTCACAAGCGCTCCCACCATGAGCAATATGAGCGTCAACGAGTCGGCAAGCCCGCGGCGCTTGTCGCCGGCAAATGCTTCCACCAGGAGGACCGTGCAGACGGCGACCGTAAGATAGATCTCGGCAACCGCGGGTGCGATGCTGGTCCAGGTCATAGTCGGTTCCGTCATGATGCGCGCTATACCGGAAGCTTCGTCGCCACCGCCTGATCGACCAGGTGATGGATGGATGCGCGCATGATGTCGAGCAGCGGCGCCGGCCACAGGCCAAGCGCCAGCACGGAAACTGCGAGGATCGTCAGGACCAGAAGCTCGCGAGCATCGAGGTCCTGCAAGGACGCCACACCCTCAGTGGCAATCGGGCCAAAGATCACGCGCTTCACGAGCCACAGCGTGTACGCCGCGCCGAGTACCAGAGTCGTGCCGGCCAACAGCGCGTACCAGAAGCTTGCCTTGAAGCTTGCGAGGATCACGAGAAACTCGCCGACGAAGCCTGAGGTGCCGGGCAAGCCCGAGTTCGCAAGACAAAACAGCACCATGAATCCCGCAAAGCGCGGCATGGTATTGATGACGCCCCCGTAGGCGGAGATTTCGCGGCTGTGCAGGCGGTCGTACATCACGCCGATGCAGAGAAAGAGCGCGCCTGAGATGAGCCCGTGCGAGACCATCTGCACCATGGCGCCATCGAGGCCCATCGCCGCGCCCTGCAGGCTGCCGGTATTGGTGAGGATGTCGTAGGCGATGAAGGCGCCCAGCGTCACGAATCCCATGTGCGCGATCGATGAATAGGCGATGAGCTTCTTCATGTCCGTCTGCACGAGCGCGACGAAGCCTATGTAGACGACGGCAATGAGCGAGAGCGCAATGATGAGCCATTCAAGTTCGTGGCTCGCATCCGGTGTAATCGGCAAGCTGAAGCGCAAAAAGCCGTAGCCGCCCATCTTCAGCATGATGGCGGCCAAAATGACCGAGCCGCCGGTCGGTGCTTCGACATGCGCATCAGGCAGCCAGGTATGCACCGGCCACATCGGTACCTTGACGGCAAAGGCTGCAAAAAATGCCAGAAATATCCAGCGCTGTTCCACCAGGGTCAACGGCAGATCCTGAAAGGAGGCGATCGAATAGTGGCCGGACTTCACGTACATGTAGATGAGCGCCGTCAGCATCAGCACTGACCCCAAAAACGTGTATAGGAAGAATTTGAGCGTCGCATACACGCGCCGCGGACCGCCCCAGATGCCGATGATGAGAAACATCGGGATCAACATCGCCTCCCAGAAGAAATAAAAGAGCAGCGCATCTAAGCTTGAGAACACGCCGATCATGAGGCCCTCCATGATGAGGAAGGCGGAAAAATATTGCGCCGGACGCGCCTTGATGACGGTCCAGCCGGCAATCACGACCGGCACGGTGATGAACGCCGTCAACACCACGAGCGGCAGCGAGATGCCATCCACGCCGAGCGCATAGTAGGCATCAAAACGCGTGATCCAGTGTGCGCGCTCGACGAACTGAAAAGCGGCGCTACCGCCATCGAAGTGCGCGATGAGGGGCAGCGTCAGAAGAAAAGTAACGACGGCGGCGCCA
>DATCBZ010000369.1:0-2459 GCA_036511555.1 Steroidobacteraceae bacterium | reverse complement strand
CGGCGCGCGGTGCGCATGGCGGTCGAGGATGTGGGTCTTGCCGATCCGCGTGCCTTTGCGATGGCGCTTGATACCTGGGACGCTTACGAGCGTCTGGGCAGCCCCGAAGGGGAGCTCGCAATCGCAACACTGATGGTCTATCTCGCCTGCGTGCCAAAGAGCAATGCGGTCTACGTGGCCATGGGTGAGGCCAAAGAGGACGTGGAGAAATTTGGCACGCTCGATGTGCCACTGCGTCTGCGCAATGCGCCGACGGGTCTCATGAAGGGTTTGGGCTACGGGCGCGGCTACCGCTACGCGCATGATGAAGCCGACGCCTTTGCCGCCGGCGAGCGTTACCTGCCGGACGAGATGCCTGATCGGCGTTATTATCGTCCGGTGTCACGCGGGCTCGAAATCAAGATCGCCGAGGCTCTCGCCCGCTTGCGCGCGCAGCCGCCGCGCAATTCTGCCGGAGAGACCTAGATGAACGTGTTACTGGCAATTGGCGCAGGCGGTGCCCTCGGCAGCGTGGCCCGTTACCTCATGTCGATCACGGTGCAGCGTTGGATCGGGCCGTCTTTTCCGCTCGGTACCGTGCTCATCAATATTTTGGGCAGCTTCCTGATCGGCCTCATGTACGTATGGTTCGTCGAGCGAACCGGTAGCTCCAACACACTGCGACTGTTCCTCATGGTCGGAGTGCTCGGGGGCTTTACGACCTTTTCAAGCTTCTCGCTTGAGACTGCCACCCTCATGATGGGCTCGAACTACGGATACGCTCTGCTTAATGTCGCGCTGAGCGTGGTGCTGTGTGTCGCCGGCACGCGGCTTGGCATGACGCTCGCGCGACTGTGAAGAGTTCCTGAGGTGCTCGATCCCAAAGCGCTGCGTTCCGACCTTGAAGGCGTTGCCCGTCAACTAGCGCGCCGCGGCTTCGTACTCGACGTGCAGACGGCGCGCGCGCTTGAAGAGCGGCGCAAGCATTGGCAGGTCGAAACCGATCGCCTGCGTGCGGCGCGGAATGCGAATGCCAAGAAAGTGGGCATGGCGAAGGGGCAGGGACTGGATACTGCGCCCGTTATCGCCGAAGGCGAGGCGTTGACGAGCGGTCTTGCCGAAGCCGACCGGCAGATGGCGGCCGTGCAGGCGGCGCTTGACGAGTGGCAGCTAGGTTTACCCAATCTTTTGCACGAGTCGGTGCCGGATGGCCACGACGAAAGCGCCAATGTTGAAATCCGCCGCTGGGGCACGCCGCGCAAATTCGACTTCGCGCCGCACGACCATGTGGCGCTCGGCGAGCGCCTGGGCCTTGATTTTGAAGCCGCGGCGCGTATCTCTGGCGCACGCTTCAGCGTCATGTACGGCGAACTTGCGCATCTGCATCGGGCTCTGGCGCAGTTCATGATTGATCTGCATACGCGCATACATGGCTACACTGAGGCGTACGTGCCGTATCTCGTTACGCGCGCAGCGCTCGTCGGCACAGCGCAACTGCCCAAGTTTGAGGAAGATCTGTTCGCGGTAAAGGGGGAATCGGGTTTGTACCTGATTTCGACTGCCGAGGTGTCACTCACCAATCTCGCACGCGAGCAAATCTTTGCGCCGGAAAAATTACCGCTGCGGCTCGTTGCGCACACGCCATCGTTTCGTTCCGAGGCCGGGTCGCACGGCAAAGACACGCGCGGCATGATCCGTCAGCATCAGTTCGATAAAGTTGAGCTTGTGCAGATCGTGCGCCCCGCCGACTCCTACGCCGCCCTCGAAGCGCTCACCGCGAACGCTGAAGCAGTACTGCAGAAACTCGAATTGCCATACCGCGTCGTTGCGCTCTGTGCGGGCGATGTTGGTTTCGGCAGCGCCAAGACCTATGACCTGGAAGTTTGGCTGCCGAGCCAAAACCACTTCCGCGAAATCTCCTCGTGCAGTAACTGCGAAGCATTTCAGGCGCGGCGCATGCAGGCGCGGTGGCGCAATCCGCAGACCGGCAAGCCCGAACCCGTACACACTCTCAACGGTTCAGGCGTGGCGGTCGGGCGGGCGCTCGTCGCGGTTCTGGACAACTATCAAAATGAAGATGGCTCGGTGAGCGTGCCTGAAGTACTCAAGCCCTATATGGGGGGACTTGAGCGCCTGACGGCGCGTGTCTAGCCCGTCAGATAGCCGCCTGACCCTGCGGCATTGAAAAGTTTTAAGTGGCGCGCTCCAGCAGCGGACTTTGGCGCCGCGCGCAACGATCAGCGCACGGGTTTTTCGCGGGGTAGGGCGTCTGCCACCTGGGAGACAAGGGGGGCGGCGCTTTCAGAGGCTGCGTGTTCCAACGTCTGCTCGTCGATGGCGTGCTCGTGCACTTCCAAAGGTTTTGCCTGTCGTATGACGTCGCGCGCGCGCTTGACTTCAATATCTCCGCGCGGGAACACGACGACCGTCGCATGACCGCCTTGTACGCCTTCGCTAAGCGCACGCACGCTGCCAGCCTC
>DATCBZ010000368.1:0-5711 GCA_036511555.1 Steroidobacteraceae bacterium | reverse complement strand
CACAGAACCACTAGCGCTGCGTAGAACCCGCCGATGAACTTCGCATACGCGCTCAATACACCGAGGCCCTGAGTTGCAACGGTGGCGGCGATCGATGTGAAGACGGCAAGCGGCGCAAGCGCAATGACGTACTCCGTAACCTTAAGCATGATCGCTGCGATCTGCTCTATGACCGCCAGCACCGCGGCAGCACGTTCGCCTAACGTGACCATTGCCATCCCGACCAGCACTGAAAAAACGACGATCTGCAGGATCTCATTTCGCGCCATGGCGTCAATAAACGACGTCGGCACCAAATGCGTCACGAAGTCCGTGAGCGTCAACGTCGAGGCACGAATGGATGTGCCGCCGAGTGCGGTGTGCAGCTCAAGATGAGCGCCAGGCCGCAGGAGCTGCACCAGGAGCAAACCGATGAGGAGCGACACGAACGATGCGCCAAAAAACCATACCAGTGTCTTAAGGCTGATGCGCCCTAACGCCTCAGAATTCTCCATGCGTGCAATGGCGCTTACCAGCGTTGCAAACACAAGCGGCGCAATGATCATCTTGATCAAACGCAAAAACGCGTCGGTGACGACAGCAAGGTACCCCGCGACGGACACGGTGGTGGTATTCGCTAGCGCTGTGTGCACTAGAGCGCGCACGGCGATGCCGAGGATGAGCGCACCAAGGATGAAGTAACCCAAGCGACGTGGCACAACCACACCTTCTGACGAGCAACTGCAAGAACGCCTCGGGAGTGCCGTTTATACCCGCTGCTTCGAGCACTGTCTGCGCACAAAGCTTGCTACCCTACGCCGCCTTACTGCTGCCGATTTCTCACATGTCGAACGCCGATAACCGCTATTCGCGCAAGGCTGCGCACAAGGACGCGACCGGAATGGTACACGTGCGCGGCGCGCGCGAGCACAATCTCAAAAACATCGACGTTGAGATTCCGCGTGATGCGCTGGTGGTTTTTACCGGAGTTTCCGGCTCCGGCAAATCCTCGCTCGCGTTTGGTACGCTGTATGCGGAAGCGCAGCGGCGCTACCTGGAGTCGGTTTCGCCGTACGCGCGGCGCCTTTTTCATCAGATGGCGGTACCCGAAGTCGACGAGATCGACGGGCTGCCACCGGCGGTGGCACTACAACAGCAGCGCGGCTCCCCGACTACGCGCTCATCGGTCGGTAGCGTAACGACGCTATCAAACCTGCTGCGAATGCTGTATTCGCGCGCTGGGGACTACCCGTCCAAGCAGCCACTTCTCTACGCGGAGTCCTTTTCGCCCAATACACCCGAGGGTGCCTGCCCTAAGTGTCACGGTCTGGGGCGCGTCTACGAAGTCACCGAGAGATCAATGGTGCCGGATGATTCGCTTACGATCCGGCAACGGGCGATCGCCGCGTGGCCGACGGCGTGGGGCGGGCAGAATCAGCGCGACATACTCGTAACCCTCGGCTATGACATCGACCGGCCGTGGCGCGAGCTCAGCAAAAAGGATCGCGACTGGATCCTCTTTACCGACGAGCAGCCGCAAGTGCCGGTATACGCCGGGCTCTCGCCACAGGAGACCCGGCGCGCGCTCAAGCGCAAGGAGGAACCGAGCTACCTCGGCACTTTTTCCAGTGCTAAACGTCACGTGCTTCACACCTTTGCCAACAGTCAGAGCGCGATGATGAAAAAGCGCGCGGCGCAATACATGTTGAGCACGGAATGCTCGCTGTGCCACGGCAAGCGGCTGCGACGCGAATCGCTGTCGGTAAAGTTCGCGCGATTCGACATCGCCGCAATCTCGGCCTTGCCACTTATTAGGCTCGCAGCCGTCGTGCGCCCGTACGCAAACGCCACCTCTGCCGGTTGGTCCGCGCTGGCAGAGAAAGAGCCGCAAAAGGCGCTCGTTACCCAGCGAATAACCCAGGACCTCATGGCAAGGCTCGACGCACTTCTCGATCTGGGGCTTGGGTACCTGTCTCTGGCACGCAGTACACCGACGCTCTCGCCAGGCGAACTGCAGCGGCTGCGACTTGCAACCCAGGTGCGCTCGAATTTGTTCGGTGTGGTGTACGTATTGGATGAGCCCTCCGCCGGCCTGCATCCGGCTGATACCGAGGCGCTCCTTACCGCTCTTGATCAATTGCGGGAGGCCGGCAATTCACTTTTCGTTGTTGAACACGATCTTGACGTGATTCGCCACGCGGATTGGATCGTCGATGTGGGGCCGGGTGCGGGCGAGCACGGCGGCTTCCTGCTCTATAGCGGAACGCCTGCCGGCCTTGAAGACGTCAAAGCTTCGCAAACCCGAAGGTACCTCTTCGGGCTTGCCGCGCCCGCCGCTCGAACGCCCCGGTCGCCCAAAGGTTGGCTCAGCCTCACGGGCGTCACGCGCAATAATCTTGCCAATCTCGACGTCGATTTTCCATTGGGTGTGATGACTGGGATCACAGGTGTATCCGGCTCCGGCAAGTCGACCCTTGTAAGCCAAGTGTTGGTTGAACTGGTCGCGGCGGATCTGGGTCATGAGATTTCGTTGGTCGATGATGAGGCAGACGAGCTTGAACGCACCAGCGTCGCAACCTTGGGCGGAAAGATCGCAGGCGGCTTAGGTGGCATTAAGCGACTCGTGCGAGTTGATCAGAAACCCATTGGGCGCACACCGCGCTCGAACCTTGCGACGTACACAGGCCTCTTCGACCATATTCGCGACATATTCGCCGCTACGCCCGCGGCCCGCGCGCACCGCTACGACGCCGGACGCTTCTCCTTCAACGTCGCGAAAGGTCGCTGTGAGACCTGCGCCGGCGAGGGCTTCGTGATGGTGGAGCTACTCTTCCTCCCGAGCGTCTACGCGCCTTGCCCGACCTGCCACGGCGCGCGCTATAACGCCAAAACCCTCGAGATCAAATATCGTGAGAAGTCGATCGCCGATGTGCTGGGTTTGACGGTCGATGCGGCGTGGGAGTTCTTCGCCGACGAAGCGCACCTGCGTCGCGCCTTGAACGTAGTGCGCGAAGTGGGCCTGGGTTATCTGCGCCTTGGCCAGCCCGCAACGGAGCTTTCGGGCGGTGAGGCCCAGCGCATCAAGCTTGCAACGGAACTGCAGCGCGTCTCTCGCGGCGACACGCTGTACATACTCGATGAACCGACGACCGGGCTGCACGCTTCGGACGTCGAGCGTCTCACCGCACAGTTGAGCGGCCTCGTTGACCTCGGCAATACCGTCATAGTCGTCGAACATGACATGCATGTAGTCGCCGGCAGCGATTGGGTAATCGATATCGGGCCCGGCGCCGGGGATGCGGGCGGAAAGATCGTTGCAGCCGGTGCGCCTGCCGACGTCGCGCGGTCGCGCACCAGTCGCACGGCTCCGTATCTGGCGCGGCTTACTGAAGCTTGGGGTCGGCACGCTCAATAGCACGAGGCCGCGCTAAGCGCGGCCTCGTTAGTTAGCTAGATGCGAATGGTCAACACATGATTGGATTCGGATCTACGCTTTAAGCATGCGCGTGCAAAGTCGCTGTGCCAATTCCGCTACCTCGCAAGTACAAGTCAGAATGTTCCTACGAGCGCGGCTAGGCAATTATTGGCGCGCGGCGCCGATCTGTTATTCCTCGAATCGCGAAGTGCGAGCAGCATGCCAATTGGTGTGCAGCACCGCCGACGGCTCGCGCAGCGCTGTTACGGTCGCGGAACGCAGACTTAGGGAGTTGCGCTCGAGCCGCGGACCGCCGCGCGCATCTGATCGGCGACAGCATTAAGCTGAGCGCTCCCCTTTTCCGCACCCAACACCGCGATACTGCCTTGTGTGGTTGGCACAATGACCCCAGCCAGCCCATCCTCACGAAACCCCTGCCGCGCAGCAACAGTCTCGCTGCGCAAGATGAGTACCGTAACGAGGCTGTGCGCGGTACGTACAACGAGGTGCGGTACGTAATGTCCGCGAAACCAGCAGCTACTGGCATAGACAACACTGTAGGGTGTGCCCTCGAGAATGACACCGCTCTTGCGCAGCACCTCCTCGAGCGCACGCGGCGCTACGGCATCGTTGCTTGCCCAACTCTGCGGTTCTGCAATCACATGCGCGACGACTTCGTTTGCAAGGCTATTTGAAGGTCGCAATGTCCAAACCGCAAGCGTCGCCACGGCCGCAAGCACTACGCTTGCGGCGAGCGCCCAGCCCGAGCGCATCGCTACTCGACTCCGGCGCGCAGCGACGGGCGCGGCAATGGCGGGCGCTTCGAGCGCACGGCGAATATTCGCCTCGAGCGCAACCATTTCGAGCTGAAATTCGACGCAGACTGGACAGTCCCGAAGGTGCTCGGCCAGCTCGTGCGATGTGACATAGGGCTCCGCGCCGATGAGCCGGCGTGCGTCCGCGCAGTTCACGGCGCCTCCTCTCTCGCCAGTGCGTCCGGCGCGGACGCCAATCCGTACACCGTGCGCAGCTTATTGCGCGCGCGAAACAGTCGCGTGAGCACCGCAGATGCGGACAGACTCAATTCTTGCGCGATCTCCTCGATGGAAAATCCTCCTAGAACTTGCATGACCAATGGTTCTCGATACTCAATCGGTAGTCGCAAAATTGCGCCGTGCAAGGCGTGAATATCGCTCTCGTCCTTGCTCGTCAAGGCATCGGCTTCATGTTCCGTTGCATCATTCAAACTCACAAGCTCCAATCGCTTACGCTCGTAAAGACGCGCATGCTCGCGCCTGACGATCGTCAAAAGCCACGCGCGCGAGCAGGCAAGATCCTTCAACGCGTCGCGCGAGCGCCATGCCCGCAACAGCGCCTCCTGAACCACATCCTCAGCGACAGCCCGGTCGCGCGTCAGCCACAGCGCAAAACGCAATAGATCGGGCCGCATCGATTCGAACAGGCGAGTGATGCGCTGCTCGGCTACCCGATCAACGGGCGGTGGGTCAACACAGGAGACCGGTTGTTCGGACGGAGAATTGCGCATCGTCACTCTTTAATTAGCCTTAAGCCCAAGGAATCGGGCACTTAAGGATCCCTCACGCTTAAGACAGCGCCCATGCCACGCCGTTTCGGCAGGTTGCGAAAAATATCCAACCCAAACCCGCCAAACACCCGCCAGCAATATAAGCCTGCGGCGCCCGGTCTCAGGCTTGGTGCTTAAAGCCTCAACGGGCCGTCGGCGGGGCGTGCTGAGCGCAAAGCCGCGTCCTACATTCACCAACACTGGAAGTCCTTATGAAACTGCTGATTCAATGGCTGATTGCCTGGCCTGAACGCGTAGCACAACACCTGAATTGGCTCGCTCCGTTGTTCGCCCGCATTACAGTGGGTTGGGTCTTTCTTTGGAGCGGCTGGGGCAAGCTCATGAGTCTGCCTCAAGTTACAGAGAATTTCATCGGCTGGGGCATCCCCGTGCCGCACCTCTTGGCGCCGTTCGTCTCCGGCGTCGAGTTCTTCGGCGGCCTATTCCTGCTCGCCGGTCTCTTTACCCGGATATCGGCGGGAGCGCTCGGCGTCACCATGATTGTCGCGATTCGCTCGGCAAAGTGGCCCGACATTGATTCACTGCAAACCCTGCTTGGCTTCGATGAATTCGAGTATCTGGCGCTATTCCTCTGGCTCGCCATCGCCGGCGGCGGTCCCTTGTCGCTCGATAGTGTGCTGCAGCGCAACTTCGCGCCGCGCGCTACCTCTCCAAGGTAACGGCTCGCCAGACACAACTCCGTCCGCCACTCGTCGTCGCCAACCCCGCACG
>DATCBZ010000367.1:0-3315 GCA_036511555.1 Steroidobacteraceae bacterium | reverse complement strand
ATCGCGACACTCGCAGGCCTTGAAGGCGCCCCTGCCACAAGGCCAAAGCGATGCGCTTCCGAACTAGCAGTGCCGGAAGGTCACGCCACGCCGCAGATTCGCGCCGGCGTCGCGCCGCGCCTTTTATTGTTACCGGTCTCGGGTCCCCACGGCATGGGCGAGTACGTGCGCACACTGCAAATTGCCCAGGCGGCAGCGTCACGCTGGCCCGATGCACAGATCCATTTCGCGCTCAGCAGGAAGGCCCCGTACGAGCCCGACGGCGCCTTTGCATCGACATTACTGCCGTCATCGCCGACATTTCATACTCCGGAAGTCATTGCGCTCATCGAGGAGTTACGCCCGCACGTCGTCATCTTTGACAACGCCGGGCGCACGGCACAACTGCACGCCGCCCAGCGCAACGGCGCGCTCGTGGTCTATGTCAGCGCGCGTTCACGCCAGCGCCGCAAGGCCTTTCGCCTGCGCTGGATGTCCCTAATCGATGAACACTGGATGGCGTACCCGGAATTTCTGTCCGGGCCATTGAGCACGCTCGAAAAATTCAAGCTGCGCTTCATGGGCCGTCCGCTCTTGCGCTATCTGGATGTGATGCTGCCGGGTGTGGATGAGCGCGCGACCGCAACGGTTCTCGCGCGCTTTGAGTTGCAGGACAAAGCCTATGCTCTCGTGATCCCGGGCGGCGGCACCGGGCACCCCGGTGCACACGATGCCGTGCAGATCTTCGCAACCGCGGCGCAGACGCTGGCCGCGCGCGGAATTCAAACCGTACTCGTCGCCCCGCCGCGCGGGTACGATACGCGCACAGCGGCAACCCTTAAGGAGGTGCCGCACTTGCCGCTTGCGGAACTTGCCGTCCTCATGCGCCACGCGCGGGTCGTGGTCGCCAATGGCGGCTCGACCATGCTGCAGGTGATCGCCTGCCGCACGGCGTGCATCGCGGTGCCGATTGCGAAGGATCAGACCAAACGCGTGCGTCAATGCGTCGATGCCGGACTTGTCGCATCGGCAAACTTAAACGCCGAGCACATCGCAAGCACCGCAACAGCCCTCCTCAATAATGAGAGTGCGCGCGCATCACTCGTGCAACAGGCAACGAAGCTCAAGCTTGCCGACGGACTTGCGATCGCGCTGACGGCGATTGAGAGTCTCTACAACCAAGAAGCGCACGAATAGAAGTGCCCGTGCCACGTTCCGCCCTGCACGCAACTCTCCTCGGCTATAACCACGCCCAGCCGTCGTTTCGCTATCGCATGCTGAGCCTTGCGCCGGCGCTTGAGGCTGCGGGCTGGACGGTAAGCCTTGAAACATTTCCGTCCGGCCGCTACATCGTGCGCACGTGGGAGCGGCGCGAGCTCCTGCGCCGCTCGAATGTCGTGGTACTGCATCAAATCAAGTTGAGCGGCGTTGAAGCACGACTCCTCGCCGCGCTCGCACCTCGCCGCGTCTTCGATTTCGACGACGCGATCTACGTACGCAAGCCGCGCCGCCTAGGCGACCCCGCTGGCGACTCCTGGTGGCGGAGGCGCAAGTTCGCGGCGACCTGCCGCTTTGTCGATGTCGTCGCCGCGGGCAACGAGGTGCTCGCGCGCGCGGCGGCGCCGTATGCACGCCGGGTCGTCATTCTGCCGACGGCGCTCGACACAGGTGTCTATCGCGCCACCTCGGCCACGCAGGAGGATCCGCCAACGATTGTCTGGGTCGGCAGTCCCGAGAACTTGGTTTATCTTGAGATGCTGCGGCCGGCGCTCGCGCGCCTGTCGACGCGCTATCCCACATTGCAGCTGCGCGTCATCTGCTCGAAGTTTCCCGACTGGTCCGACGTGCGCATCGATCCGGTGCTGTGGAGTCCGGCGAACGAAATTGCGGCGCTTGCCAGCTCGCACATTGGCGTGATGCCGCTCACCGACGATGAGTGGTCGCGTGGTAAATGCGCATTCAAGCTTCTGCAGTACATGGCGGCATCGCTGCCTTGCGTCGCATCCCCAGTCGGCGCCAATACCGAGGCGGTTATCGAAAACCAGACGGGCTTCCATGCATCCAATGTCCCCGAATGGGAAGCAGCGCTTCAGCGGCTGATCCGTTCGTCGGAGCTGCGTTCTCGTTTGGGCGCCGCGGGCCGGGCGCTCGTTGAGGAGCGCTATGGGGTGCGCAATTATCAAACCCGGTACGTTGAAGTATTGGCAAATCTCGTAGCCGCGAGCTACTGATGCAAAAGCGGCGATCGGAGTCCCAGCAATAAAGAACTCTTAGTACCGGGACGGATGCGCCGCGTCAGCTGCGCGCTACCTTGGCGAGCGTCGCACGTAAATTGTCCTGCCACGGTGGGGGCGCGAACCGCAGCTGCGTAATCGATGCTCGGATATCGAGCACGCTGTTGGCCGGGCGATGTGCAGGAGTCGGGTAATCGGCGGTGGTAATACGGGTGAGCTCGACGGGTTCTGACAGTAGGCCCGCGGCGTGACCCTCTTTGACGATGGCTGCCGCAAAATCGTACCAGGTCGCTTTGCCGGCGTCGGTCCAGTGCAAGATCCCGTGGACACCCCGCCGCTCGGCGATCGCCCACAGGGCACACGCGATCGAAGCCGCCGCGGTGGGAGTGCCCTCTTGATCCCCGACCACACGTACCGCCTTGTGCTCGCGCATCAGCCGCAGCATCGTCAGTAAGAAGTTCCTGCCCTGCGCGGCGTAAACCCACGCCGTTCGCAGCACGACGGCGCGCTCGCCCAACACGGCGAGCACCGCGCGTTCGCCCAGCAACTTGCTGCGCCCGTAGACACTGATTGGGTTCGTAGCGTCTCCTGGCTTGTAAGGCTCGCTTGCGCGGCCGTCAAAGACGTAGTCCGTGGAAAGATGCAGCAGCCGGCAACCGGGGATGGCAGCGGCGGCTTGCGCCAAATATCGCGGGCCGTCGGCATTGACGGCGCCGGCAAGTTCGGGTTCGGCTTCCGCCTTATCAACCGCCGTATAGGCCGCCGCATTGATGATGACCTCTGGCTTGAAAGCCTGCACGGCAGCCCGCACGGCGCTCTCGTCACGGATGTCGAGCTCGGCGCGCGTAAGCGCGCGCAGATCAACTTGTAAAGGCACAGCGCCGAGCAACGCCTGGCCCACTTGGCCGGACGCACCGGTGACGAGTACTTTCAAGGATAAGACTCCGCGTCCTTAAATAAGGGTGCGACCGCATCCTTGGCAGACAGGATGGGTGCGACGCCGGCAGGCAGCGGCCATTTGACGCCAATTTGCGCATCATCCCAGCGGATCCCTCGCTCATGTTGCGGCGCGTACAGATCCGTGCATTTGTAGATGAAATCG
>DATCBZ010000366.1:0-6587 GCA_036511555.1 Steroidobacteraceae bacterium | reverse complement strand
GCTCGCCACGGAATTCACCACGCGCAATGAGCTCGAGCCCGAACGGCGCGTGACGATGAGCCTCGTGCGCGGACCGTTCAGCGTGCTCGACGGGCAATGGCTTATCGTGCCGATCGCAGGCGACGGCTGCCGGGTTGAGCTTACGATGCGCTTCGCGTTCGCAAATTCGGTGGCGGCGGTCATTTTTGAACCGCTGTTCGCGACAACCGTTGCCTCGCTGCTGGACGCTTTCGTCGCACGCGCGCGTGCTACCGGGCCGTGAGCATCGCGGGCGTGAAGCGCTGCGTTGTCGCGTATGCCACCGCCGTGCAGCAGCATCTGTGGACGGTGCAATTGCCGCGCGACGCCACGATTGGCGACGCCATCATTGCGGCGCGCAAGATTGCGCGCCTTAACGAGGTGCCCTGGGAGGACGCAGCGGTTGGCATCTTCGGTGAGCTCCGCACGCGCGCCGATGTGCCCATGGATGGGGATCGAATCGAGCTCTACAGACCTCTGCCGAACGATCCGCGCGAGGAGCGGCGCGAACGGGTCAGACAGGCGCGGCTTGCGGCGCGCCGCCGCCGCTAAACGCCGCTGCGGCTGTTTGAGACGGGGTCGGTCTTGGGCGCGACGTTTTCGCCTTCCTTCTCGACCTTTGCGACCTTATCGCCCTCGAAATACACCGTCAGCCTGCGGTGTACGGGGCCGTGCACGCGCCCTTTCTTGAGGTAGTAGACGTAATCCCAGCGGTCGAGGTCGAAGGTATCCGGCACCATCGGGGTGCCGAGGAGATAGCGCACCTGGCTTCGGGTCATGCCGACCTCAAGCTTGTCGACCGAGCGCGGCTCGAGGAAGTTGCCCTGCTGAATCGTCATGCGATAGACGCACGCCTGCGGCGTGCCCAGGCACACGAGCAGTGCGATGGCTAGCCGCACCGCGGGCGCGCTCAGTCGTTCAGGTTGCAATAGGCGCATGTCGGTCCAATGGAGGATAATGCAGTTCTCATCATACACGGGCGGCGCGGCGCTCTGCCGCCCCGGCAGCGGAGTAGAGTTCGCTTAAATGGAAGGCAAGGATCTTCGCAAACTCGGCCTAAAAGTCACGCTGCCGCGGCTTAAGATCTTGGAGATCTTGGAGCGCAGCAGCACGCGCCACCTGTCGGCCGAAGACATCTATCGAAGCCTCCTCGAATCCAACGAAGACATTGGCCTTGCGACCGTGTATCGCGTGCTGACTCAGTTCGAAGCGGCAAGCCTTGTGACCCGCCATCATTTCGAAGACGGCATGGCCGTGTTTGAGTTGAATGAGGGCACGCACCACGATCACATCGTCTGTCTAGAGTGCGGACGCGTCGAGGAGTTCACCGAAGAGGGGATCGAGGTGCGCCAGACAGCCGTTGCGAAACGCCTGGGGTTTGAGATCCGCGATCACTCGCTCATTCTTTACGGGCACTGCCGGCGCACCGCCTGTCCGTACAAAAAGAAAATCTCCTAAGCGTTACGAACGGCGTTTGCCCGGCGCGGCCGGGCTTGCCGGCGCCGCGGCGCGCAGCATCTCGCCTGCATGCGCACGCGCTTTGGCCGTCACCTCGATGCCGCCCAGCATGCGCGCCAGTTCCTCGATGCGCTCCTCCGGCGTCAACGCGGCAAGTTGCGTGCGCGTGGTCTTGCCGTCCGTTACCTTCGTGACGCGCAGATGCTGATGCCCCTGCGAGGCAACCTGGGGCAAGTGCGTCACGCAGATGACCTGACCGCGCTCGCCCAATGCGCGCAACTCGCGGCCGACGATCTCGGCGACCGCGCCGCCAATGCCGGCGTCGACTTCATCGAAGATCATGCAGCGCGAGTCGCGCGCCGCGCAGGACACCTGCACCGCAAGCGACAGGCGCGAGAGCTCCCCGCCCGAGGCGACTTTGGCGAGCGGCCGCAGCGGTTGGCCAGGATTTGCCGTCACCCGGAACTCGATCTGGTCGATGCCGTGCACGGCAGGCTCGGCCGTGGTGAGCGGTGTGACCTCGACCTGGAACCGGCCGCCCGTCATGCCGAGAAGCTGCATTCTATTGGTAATGTCCTTTGAGAGCTGCCGGGCGGCGGTCGCGCGCCGCGCCGACAACTGCTGCGCGAGTGCGCGGTAATTCTCAAGCGCGCTCGCCTGGTCCTTCTTCAAGCTGGCAAGATCGGTGTCGGCGCGCTCGAGTGCGTCCAATTCGGCGCTCAATGCGCGCATGCGCTCCGCAAGCTCAGCCGGGCTCACGCGATGCTTGCGCGCCAGCTCCTCGATGGCCGCCAGACGCTCCTCGACGTGATTCTGGCGCCCGAGATTCACATCGAGGCCGTCCAAATAATGCTGCAGCTCGCGCGCCGCCTCGCGAATCTGAATGCTCGCCTCGCCGACGAGTACGGCGACGCTTGCAAGCTTTGCATCGAGGGCGGCGAGATTCTTCAGCGCCGTAAGAGCGCGGCTGACACTTGCGTGCGCGCTGCCCTCGTCCTCTTCAAAGAGCTGCAGCAGCGCGGCCGTCGCCCCTTCGGCGAGCCTGCCGCGATTGGCGAGGCGCGCGCGCTCCTCGGTGAGCTCGGCAAGCTCGTTTGGTGCCAACTGCAGCGCTTGCAGTTCGCGCTCCTGATGGCGCAGATAATCCAGCCGCGACTCACGCTCGCGCGCGCGACCTTCCAAATCAAGCGTGCGGTTCAGGATTTCAAGCCACACGCGGTGCGCGATGCCGACCTGGGCGGTCAGAGACTCGAGACGTCCGAAGCCATCCAGAAGCTCGCGCTGCGCCGGGCTTCTCACCAGTGATTGGAATTCATGCTGACCGTGAATGTCGATCAAAATGTTGCCGGCATCGCGCAACAGCTGCAGCGGCGCTGCCTGGCCGTTCAAGAAAGCGCGCGAGCGCCCATCGGCGCTGACCACGCGCCGTACGGTCAGTTCGCCCTCACAGCTGATCGCCTGGTCTTCGAGCCAGCGCTTCAGCTGCCGCGGGCTGCGCACCACATCAAAGGTTGCCGCGACATCGGCGCGTTCCGCGCCGTGGCGCACGACTTCGGCGCCGGCACGGCCGCCGGCGAGCAGCTGCAGCGCATCGACGACGATGGATTTGCCCGCACCGGTCTCGCCCGTCAGCACCGTCAGGCCCGGGTGCCATTCGATCTCGACGGCGTCGATGATGGCAAAATCCCGAATCTGCAGTGAGGTCAGCACGGGCTTAAGTCAGCGCGAGTGATCGTGACTGCCGCGGCCCCAGTGCAGCTTCGAGCGCAGGAGCCGATAGAAGTCGTGACCCAGGGGATGCAGCAGCGTGACGCGTTCGCTTGCCTGTTTGACGCGCAGGCGATCACCCGGCTCGATTTCGGCGCACACGACGCCATCGCAGACCATCTGCGCGCGGGTGTCGTGGCGCTCGAGAAGCCGCAACTCGATGCTCGAGCGCGCCGAAACAATGAGCGGGCGATCGGAGAGCGTGTGCGGGCTGATCGGCGCCATGACAAAGACATCCAGATCCGGTGCAACGATTGGACCGCCGCACGACAAGGCATAGGCTGTGGAACCGGTGGCGCTTGCGATGACGACGCCATCGCCGGCATGAGTATTGACGTAGCGATCGTCGACGTGCGATTCGAAATCCACCATGCGTCCCGTAGCCAGCCGCTGCAGGACGACATCGTTGAGCGCCAGCACCTGGGTGACGATGCCGCCCGCATGGGTGAGCCGCGCGGCCAGGAGCGGCCGTTCGTCCGCGGCAAGCTTGCCCTGCAGTGCCGCATCGACCTGGGCGACGAGCTCTTCGGGCATCACATCCGTGAGAAAGCCCAGGCGCCCGCGATTGATGCCAAGTAGCGGCACATTGTGCCGCGCCACGAGTCCCGCCGCGTACAGAAGCGTGCCGTCGCCGCCGATGGCAATGACCAGATCGGCGCGCGCCGCAAGTTCGGCAGTGGGCAAGCGCACGATCCCGGCCATGCCCGCCGGCAGTGGCGTCTCGTCGCTTACGAGCACCGTAATGTGCCGCGACACCAGATGCGGCACGAGCACACTCAAGGGCTCCGCGACCTGCGGGTCCGCAAAGCGGCCGACGAGTGCACAGGCGCGGACCGGAAAGGCCATTCACTGCCCCTTGAAATCTGCCTCGCGATGCGGCGAGGGCGGCGTCTTTGTAACACGAGCGCCCAAACGGGCCAATCCGGCATGAGACATGAGAGGTGCGCCTTGCTTGACGCTCGGCACGCGCATCGATAGCTTCGCCGCACATGGTGAACGATGCTCGCGACGATGCGCTAAGCGACCGCGCTCAACAGCTGTTGCGGGCGCTCATCGAAAATTACATCCGGGATGGCCAGCCGGTCGGCTCGCGTGTGCTGTCGCGCGATTCGGGTCTGCAGCTAAGTTCGGCGACCATCAGAAACGTGATGGCCGATCTTGAGGAATGGGGCTTCGTGACCTCGCCGCATACCTCCGCCGGACGCATCCCGACCGACAAGGGCTACCGCTTCTTCGTCGATACGCTGCTGCAGGTGCAGCCGCTTGATGGTGCCGCGGTCACCGAGATCCGGCGTCAGCTCGATGGCAGCCACGACAATAAGAAGGCACTCGTCGCCGCCGCATCCCAGCTCCTCTCGAGCGTCACGCACCTGGCGGGCGTCGTCACCCTGCCGCGTACGCCGGTCGCAGCCACCACGCAGATCGAGTTCGTGGCGCTGTCGGAGAAACGGGTGCTCGTCATTCTCGTTTTTGATGACCACGAGGTGCAGAACCGCATTATTCAGCTTGAGCGCCATTACAGCGCGGAGGAGTTGAAGCGCGCCTCCAACTACTTGAATGAGCAGCTGCGCGGCCGCTCGCTTGCACACCTGCGCGAGGAGCTGTTGCGACAGCTGCGAGAGACGCGCGAGGACATGAATCAGATCATGCTCGATGCGATCACGGTCGCGCAGCGCATGTTCGCCCAAGGCGAGAAGGAGAAGCTCGAGTACGTCATTGCCGGAGAGACCAATCTCATGCGCGTGGCTGAGCTTTCAAGCGTCGAGAAGCTGCGGCGTCTGTTCGAGGCCTTCAACGAACAGCGCGATGTGCTGCATCTTTTGGATCATTCGCTCGGCGCCGAGGGCGTGCAGATCTTCATCGGCCATGAGTCGGGCTACCAGATTCTCGATGACTGTAGCGTGGTCACCGCGCCCTACGCGAGCGGCGACTCGGTGGTCGGGGTGCTGGGCGTGATCGGCCCCACGCGCATGGCCTATGAGCGCGTCATTCCGATCGTTGACATGACGGCGAAGCTCCTCGGAGCTGCCTTGAATTCTCGCCGCTGAGCCCAAAATCAGGCTCTGATGCGGGTAATATAGTCCTGCGCGCTTAGTATTTAGTTTACGTTTACACTGTATCATTTTGTAATTCCAGGAGTTATTGATGCGCTCCTCCGATGCTGAGCCGACCGCTGTACTGCCGGAGACTGCAACCCAGCTCGTTGAGCTGGAACGTATTCAGCAGGAACTCGCGCAGTCTGAAGAGCGCTCCAAGAATCATTGGGACCAGTATCTGCGCGCGGTGGCCGAGCTCGACAACGTGCGCAAGCGCGCCCAGAAGGATATTGAGGCGGCCAATCGTTACGGACTTGAGAAATTCATCCTCGAGATTCTGCCGGTGAAGGACAGTCTCGAGCTTGCCGTGGAGAACGGCGCGCGCGGCGATGCGGCGAGCATCGCTGCCGGCCAGGAAGCCACTCTTAAGCTTCTTGAGAAGGCACTTGCGCAGCAGGATGTGGAGAAGCTCGACCCCTTGGGCGAGCCGTTTGATCCATCCCGCCACGAGGCCATGATGGCGCAGCCATCGAGCACGGCCGAGCCCAATTCGATCCTGAAAGTGGTGCAGCCCGGATATGAGCTCAACGGCAGGCTCCTGCGGCCGGCGCGGGTCATCATCGCCAAGGCACCGTGAAGCGTCATATCGTTACAATTCAACTTGAATTGCAGCCGGGCACACCCCAAAAAGTGCAATACAGCCCCAGGCCAGCGACATATTCGGAGTCATCTCATGGCAAAAATAATCGGCATTGATCTCGGCACCACCAATTCGTGCGTTGCCATCATGGAAGGCGGCAAGCCTCGCGTCATCGAAAACAGCGAGGGCGATCGTACGACCCCTTCCATCGTCGCCTTTACCAAGGACGATGAAGTACTGGTCGGCCAGTCTGCCAAGCGCCAGGCCGTCACCAATCCGCAGAACACCTTATTCGCCGTCAAGCGGCTCATCGGCCGGCGCTTCGAGGATGAGGTCGTGCAGCGTGATATCAGCATGGTGTCCTATAAGGTAGTGCGCGCCGATAACGGCGACGCCTGGGTCGAGGCGCAGGGCAAGAAGATGGCCCCGCCGGAAATCTCGGCACGCATTCTCATGAAGATGAAGAAGACGGCTGAGGACTATTTGGGCGAGACGGTGACCGAGGCTGTGATCACGGTACCGGCCTACTTCAACGATTCGCAGCGCCAGGCGACCAAGGACGCCGGCCGCATCGCAGGGCTTGACGTCAAACGCATCATCAATGAGCCCACTGCCGCAGCGTTGGCCTATGGCCTCGACAAGCAGGGCGGCGACAGAAAGATTGCCGT
>DATCBZ010000365.1:0-5762 GCA_036511555.1 Steroidobacteraceae bacterium | reverse complement strand
GCCGTCCCGGCAGTAAGCAAGCCGGCCGATGTGCCCGCGGCGAAGGTCAATGGCGCAGCAGGCCATCCTGCAAAGGCGAACGGCGCGGCGCCAAATGGCACAGCGGTCAACGGTGCGGGCCTGACGCGCGAGAAGGTGCGCGACATGCTGCTCGCAATTGTTGAGGAGAAGACGGGCTACCCGCCCGACATGCTCGGACTCGATCAAAACCTCGAAGCTGATCTGGGGATCGACTCGATCAAGCGGGTGGAGGTGGTCGGGGCCTTGCTGAAGCTGCTGCCGGATGGCTACCGCGAGGCACTGACGCAGAGCCGCAGCAAACTCAACACCCAGTCAACCCTGAACGGCATGCTGGATCTGATCACGCAAGCAAAAGTAGGGGGCGCTGTCACCGTCCCTTTTGATTCGGCCGGGGTGGTGGTAAAGGCTGACGTCGTCAGTCAACCGCCCCGGCTGGTTATGCGCGCACGCGGCGAACCGTTGACGCCGAGCATGGGTCGGCGCTTGACGCCGGGATTGTTTGTAATAACCCGCGATGCATTGGGCGTCGCGGAAACGCTCGCCGCGAGCCTGCAAAGCTGCGGCAATGATGTGCTCATCATCGACGCAGGCGTGCTCGCCTCTGATGCGACGGTGATTGAACTGTGTAAGGGCATCGATGCATCGGCATCGATCGCCGGTGTCGTGCACTTGGGAGCCTTGGGCAGTCCGCCGGTGTCGGCTCATGAGGGCCCCGCTGAATGGCGCGCGTCCATTCTAGTTCACGAGAAATCGTTTTTTCTGCTGCTGCGCGAATTGAACGCGCGGCTAGTACAAGGCGCCCATGTAGTTGCGGCCTCCGATTTGGGCGGTCTTTTTGGCCGTGATGCCTCAAGTTCTGGGGCGCTGCATCTGCAAGGCGGCGCGGTTGGCGCGATTAAATCGCTGTTCGAAGAACGCGCGGACCTGCGCGTCAAGGCGATCGACGTTGACTCGCGCCGCACTGCTGCCGAATTGGCGTCCGATCTGTTTGCGGAGATTGAATTAGATGGCGGACGGCAGGAAGTCGGCTATCCCTCCGGACAGCGCACCATATTTGCAACCGTGGGCGAGGAGGCAATGCGCGATGCTGAGCGCGACTCGCAACTGCAAAATCTCGTCGTGCTCGCAACGGGCGGCGCCCGCGGCATTACGGCCGAGGTGCTGCGCGAGCTTGCATTGCCCGGCAATACTCTGGTGCTGACTGGCCGCAGCGGCGTCCCGCCAAGCGAGCCGCACGAGTACGCTGGTCTTGCCGATGCGGATGCGCTGCGCAAATACTTCGTCGCGCAGGTTCGCGCCGGCGCGCTGAAGCTCACTCCCGGCGAGGTGCAGCGCCGCGTTCAGTCAGTGCTCGGTCTGCGCGAAATGCGCGCGAATCTTGCCGATTTCCGCGCGGCCGGAGCAGTGGTTGAATACCACAGCGTCGACGTAACCGACGAGAACGCCGTAGGGTCGCTTATCGAGGATGTCAAACGCCGGTACGGCCGCATCGATGGCGTCGTGCATGGTGCGGGCGTGATTGAGGATAAGTTCCTGGTCGACAAGCAGAGCGACAGCTGGTCGCGAGTTATAGAAACCAAGGTGATTGGCCTCATGCTGCTGCAGAAGCTGATCGATCCGTCGGCGTTGAAGTTCTTCACGGTGTTCAGCTCGGTTGCCGGCCGCTATGGAAACAGCGGCCAGTCCGATTACGCGACCGCCAACGAACTCATGAATCGCCTGTGCAGCTCGCTGCAGGCACGCTGGGGCAGCCGCGTCGCGGTAAGCGCGCTGTGTTGGGGTCCCTGGGGCCCGACCAAGTTCGGCGCCGGTATGGTGACGCCGGAGACTGAGGCCAAGTTCGAAAAACGCGGCGTGTTTCTGGTTTCAGCGGCGCTTGGCAGGAAACTCTTCCGCGACGAGATCGCGCGTGCCGACGGCGCTCCCGTCGAGATTATCTGTGGTCAGGGGCCTTGGGAGGCGCACGAGGCCGAACGCGGCGCGATACATGCGGCGCCACCCGTTGTTGAAGTCGCGCAGGCAGAGCCGCGTGCGGGGATTACGCCGCAGCTTGGATCTTTGTTGGGGAATGCCGAGGTATTGACGCGTCCGACCGGCGAGAAGATTGTGCAGTTACGGCTGGATTCGGCCCGTCACCTGTATCTGCAGGCGCATGTGTTCGACGGTAAAATGGTGTTGCCCGCCGCAACTGCACTCGAGCTGATGGCCGAGGGTGCACGCACACTGTGGCCGCGCTGGTGCGTCGTTGCGGCGCACGAACTACGCGTTCTCAAGAATGTGGAGCTGGAACGCGGCGCCTGCGAACTGCAGCTGCACCTCGCGCCGCCGCCGTACGGCAGCAGCGAAGGCTTTGAGGTCAGCGCAGCACTTAAGAGCGACGCCGGCGGCGGCCGATGGCAGACGCACTTTCAGTGCGTGGTGCGCATGGAACATTCTTTATCCGCTGCGACGCCGATTAAACGTGCGCTGCATAAGGACAAGTCACTGACGGTGGCAAAGGCGTACAGCGAATGGCTTTCGTACGGCCCGCGCCTGCAGATGATTGAAAATATCAACGGCCTGTCCGCAACCGGTGCCGCTGCGCAGCTGCGCTCATCGCGCCCCGGCGACTGGTTGTCGCTCGACAAGGCTGACAGCAGCAGTTGGACGTTCGATCCGGCGCTGCTCGTTGCTGCGACGCAGATGGTGTCGCTGTGGGCGCGTGCCTACCGCGATGAGCGCGTGGTGCCGGCGCGCTATGGCCGGGTGGTGCGCTACCGCGACTCATTGCCCGCGCACTTGCATATGCAGTTTGAACGCACCGATTCGCCCGATCCGGCCATGATTCGCGGCGACGTCGTCTTCTTTGACGACCAGAACCTGCCGGTGCTCGCGATCGAAGAACTTGATTGCGTTGTGAGCGCAACGGTGAACCGCTCGGGCGGTAAACCGCGCGCGACGGAGCGCGCCGTAGCATGACTGCGCCGGTAAAACCTCCACTCACAGCGCCGATCGGGATTATCGGCATGGCCTGCATTTTCCCGGGCGCCGGGGACTTGCAGACCTTCTGGAACAATATCCTAAACGGCGTTGATGCGATCGGCGAACCCACGGAGTCCTGGGGGGCGCAGCGCTATCTCGACGATGGCCGGATCAAGACCAAGTTCGGCGGTTTTCTGAAGGATCTGTATCGCTTCGATCCGCGTGAATTCGGCATCATGCCCAATTCCATCGATGGCAGTGAACCCGATCAGTTCCTCGCGCTGCGCGTCGCGCGCGACGCGCTCGCCGATGCAGGCTACATGCGTGCCGGCTTCGATCACACGGACACCGGGATCATCCTCGGCCACAGCACCTATTTGCATCGCGGCCAAGGCACGCTGATCCAGCACAACATCGTGCTCGACCAAACTATGGACTTGCTCAAGGTGGCGATGCCTTTCCTCGATGAGGAAGCCTTTGCCCAGCTGCGCGCCGTGCTGCGCAAGAAGTTGCCGCCGACCAACGCCGACACGGTGCCAGGCTTGGTGCCGAACGTGATGACCGGCCGCATCGCCAACCGCTTGGACCTGCATGGTCCCAACTATCTTTTGGATGCGGCGTGCTCATCCTCATTACTGGCGGTCGGCGCGGCGATCGATGAGCTGCGTGCCGGACGCAGCCGCATGATGTTGGCAGGTGGAGTTAACGCGACATTGCCGGCGGAAGTGACCACGATATTCACTCAGCTCGGGGCCTTGAGCACGCGTCGCAAAGTTCGGCCATTCGAAGTGGGCAGCGACGGTACGCTCCTTGGCGAAGGCCTTGGGGTCGTGGTCTTGAAGCGGCTCGACGATGCTCTTGCCGACGGCGATCGCATCTACGCCGTGATTCGCGGCGTCGGGCAATCAAGCGACGGTCGCGACACGAGTCTGCTTGCGCCCAGTCACGACGGCGAGACGCTTGCCATCCGCCGCACCTACGAGGTCAACGGCATCGACCCTGCGACCATAGGCCTGTTTGAGGCGCACGGCACTGGGATACCGCTCGGGGATCAGACCGAGATCGCGTCGCTGAAAGCCGTCTTTGGCGCAAGAACGACGCCGGTGGGAATCATCGCTCTGGGCTCGGTCAAGTCGATGATCAGTCACTGCATTCCGGCCGCTGGTATCGCAAGTTTGATCAAGATGGCGCTGTCGGTGCATCACAAGGTGTTGCCGCCGACACTTTGCGACGAGGTCAATCCGGAACTTGGCGTCGATAAGACTCCATTTTATATCAATACCAAGACGGCGCCGTGGATTTCGCGGCCCGGCAACGTGCGCCGCGCTGCAGTCAACGCGTTCGGATTCGGCGGTACCAACTCGCACGCCATTCTCGAACAAGCACCCATTGAGGCGCTGACGCCGAAGAAGCTGACCGCGTGGCCCGTGGAGTTGTGCGTCGTATCGGCAGATAGCGCCGAGGCGCTTGCCGTCAAACTCGAGCAGCTTGGCGTGCAGCTTGCTAACAACTCCACTTGGCGCATCGCCGAGGTTGCTGCGGCGCTCGCACAAGTTGATACCGGCGCGACGCACCGCATGGCCTTTGTTGCAAAAGACCTGGCTGCACTTGCGAAAAGCGCCGCGCAGTCCGTTGCGCGCCTGCGCGGCAGTGGCAAGGAGCGCTGGCCCACTCGCGGCGGGATCGCCTACGGCAATGCGCGCAGCAGCGGCAAATTGGCGTTCATCTTTCCCGGTGAAGGTTCGCAGTATCAGGGGATGTTCTCGGACCTTGCGTTGAGCTTCGATGCGGTGCAGGAGTGGCTTGATTTCTGGCACGACCTGTATGAGCTGCCCCCCGGCGAGACGCGCACCGACATCGCCTTTCCGACAGCGGAGATTGCGGGCGAGCGCCGCAAGGAGCTCGAGCAGCGCATGCATGCCATGGATGTCGGCTCCGAGGCAGCCTATGTCGGCGGCCTTGCAATGCATGCGCTGCTGTGCTCGCTCGGAGTTGAAGCTGACGTCATGCTCGGGCACAGCTCGGGTGAGTCAGTGGCGTTGAGCGCCTCGGGTGCGAACCCGGCGACCACGTCGCGCGAACACGCCGCATGCATTAGTCGTCATTACGCCGTCTACAAGACTCTGCTCGAGAGCGGCAAGATCCCAGCTGGTGCTTTGCTTGCCGTAGGTGCATTGCCTGCCGAGATCGTCGAGAAGCACATCGCCGCCGTCGAGGGCGTCGTCATCGCGATGGATAACTGCTCGAATCAGATCGTGCTCTACGGACCGCCGCAGGGCATCGCGCAAGTACAAACTATCCTGGGCGGGCTTGGCGCGGTTTGTATGCCGCTGCCGTTTGACCGTGGCTATCACACCGAGGCTTTCAGCGACGCGGCCGCCGCTTTTCTTGAGTTTTATAAAGAGATCAAGATCGGCGCGCCGAAAGTGCCGCTGTACTCCTGTTCTTCGGTTGGCCTGTTTCCGGATCGAGCCGCCGAGGTGCGCAAGCTCGCCGCGGTACAGTGGTCGACGAAGGTGCGCTTCCGCGAGACGATCCTCAAGATGCACGCTGACGGCGTACGACTCTTCGTCGAGGTCGGCCCGTCCGCGAATCTGACAGCGTTCGTCAACGATATTCTGGGGGGGCGCGATTTTGCCGCTCTCTCGACCAATGTGCGCCGCCGCGGCGAGGTCGACCAGGTCTTAAGCGTCCTGGCGCAGCTGTATGTCGCGGGGCGCGGGCCGATTATGGATAGGCTCTTCTCCGCGCGCGCCATTGCGGCCATTGACCTCAACGGC
>DATCBZ010000364.1:0-4674 GCA_036511555.1 Steroidobacteraceae bacterium | reverse complement strand
GAGCCGATTCCCATGGCGGGCGTGCCGTTCCACGCCGCCGAGGCGTACCTCGCGCGGCTCGTGCGCCGCGGCGAGAGCGTGGCGATCTGCGAGCAGATCGGCGACCCGGCAAAATCAAAAGGACCCGTCGAACGCCAGGTGGTGCGTGTTATCACGCCCGGGACCGTCACCGATGAGGCGCTCCTTGATGGCCGCCGCGAAACGCTGGTGGCTGCCGTCGCGCGCGCCGGAGCGGGCGCAGCGGATGATTTTGGACTCGCGTGGCTTGATCTTGCCGCCGGTAGACTCACCGTCGTGCAGTCGAGCGGACACCTTGCGCTCGCCGCCGAACTGGAACGCCTGCAGCCGGCGGAACTCCTCACCTCCGAGCATCTCAACTCCGACGATCTCGCCCGCAACGGGCGCGCGCTGCGCGCGCGGCCGCCCTGGCATTTTGAGCTTGCGAGCGCCTCGCGACTGTTGACGGACCAGATGGGAACGCTCGACTTGAAGGGCTTTGGCGCCGACGAATTACCGCTTGCCATCTGCGCAGCCGGCGCGCTGCTGCAATATATTCGCGAGACGCAAAAGGCCGCGGTGCCGCACATTCGTGCGCTGACTGTCGAGGAACGCAGCGATGCTTTGAGTCTCGATGCGGTCACGCGCCGCAATCTCGAACTCGACGTGAGCTTGAGCGAACGCCCCGAGGCTACGCTGTTCGCTCTTCTTGATGCCTGCGCAACGACCATGGGTTCGCGTCAGCTGCGACGCTGGCTCAATCGGCCGCTGACGGATCAGAGCGTGCTCAAAAATCGCCACCAGGCGGTCGCCGCCCTGATTCACGGCCGGCATTTTGAGAATCTGCGCGCAAAACTCGGCGGCGTAGGCGACGTCGAGCGCATTCTCGCCCGCGTAGCGCTGCGCTCGGCGCGGCCGCGGGATCTGGCGCAACTGCGCACGTCCTTAAGCTTGCTCCCGGCGCTGCGCGAGCTCGCCGCAGCCATTGACTCACCCGCTATTGCCGCCGTGCGCGCGCGCATCGGTGAGCACAGCGACACGCTGAATCTCCTCACGGCGGCGATCGCGCCCGAGCCTGCGACTTTTCTGCGCGACGGCGATGTCATGGCGACGGGCCACGATGCCGACCTCGATGAGCTGCGCCGCATTGCGACCCATACGGATGACTTTCTGCTCGAGCTTGAGACGCGCGAACGCGCACGCAGCGGTATCGGCACACTCAAACTCGGCTTCAATCGCGTGCAGGGATTTTTCATCGAGGTCGCACGGCGCGATGCCGAGCGGGTGCCCAAAGACTACTTGCGGCGTCAGACGGTCAAGTCGGCCGAACGCTTCATCACGCCGGAGCTGAAAAGCTTCGAGGAGAAAGTGCTGAGCGCGCGCGAGCGCGCGCTTGCCCGCGAGCGCGAACTCTACGAGATTTTATTGGACGAACTCATCGAGCGCTTAGCTGCGCTGCAGGCGAGCGCAAGCGCGCTTGCCGAGCTTGATGCCTTTGCGGCCCTCGCCGAGCGCGCCGTAGCCCTCGATTGGACCCAGCCCACGCTCGTAACCGAACCCGTCATCAGCATCAAAGGCGGACGGCACCCGGTGGTCGAGCAATTTTTGGATGCGGCGTTCGTGCCAAACGATCTTGAGTTTGACGCAAAGCTGCGCATGCTCATCATCACCGGGCCGAACATGGGCGGCAAATCCACCTACATGCGCCAGGTCGCGCTCATCGTGCTGCTCGCGCACGTGGGAAGCTTCGTACCCGCAACCGAAGCCGTGATCGGACCCGTGGATCGCATCTTCACGCGCATCGGAGCGGCGGATGATCTTGCCGGCGGGCGGTCGACTTTCATGGTGGAGATGACCGAAGCGGCAAACATTCTGCACAATGCCGGGCCGCGCAGTCTCATCCTGATGGACGAGATCGGCCGCGGCACCAGTACCTTTGATGGTTTGTCGCTTGCCTGGGCAATCGCGCGCCACATCGCAACGCAGCTCAACTCCTTCACGCTATTTGCCACGCACTACTTCGAGTTGACGACGCTCGCGCAGGAGATCGACGGCTGTGCCAACGTACATCTGGATGCGACCGAGCACGGCGACGGCATCATCTTTATGCACGCGGTGAAGTCGGGACCGGCAAACCGCAGCTACGGACTGCAGGTCGCGCAGCTCGCGGGAGTGCCGGCCGCAGTCATTCAGCAGGCGCGCCATTATCTGGAAACGCTCGAAGCGGAGCGCGATGGCCGCGCAGGCCGGGAGGGCGCGCAATCCCGCGCCGCGCAGCAGGAACTGCCGCTCTTACCGCCTGCGCCGCGCGATCCGCTGGCACTTCAATTGACGGCAGCGCTCGCCGCCCTTGATCCCGACTCTTTATCGCCGCGGGCTGCGCACGCGGCACTCTATGATTTGCGCGCGCTGATCAAAAAACCGCGCTGATCCCGCAGCTTAAGTTTCGGCAACCGACGCGAAATGGCCGCGCGTCAAAAATTCGCCGGCCGCGCGCGCGACGCGCGCTGAGAACAACATGCCGGTGTGGCTGACGGGCAGCGTGATGTGAGCGGTGGCGCCGGGCAGCCGCGTCTCACTCACCGCCACCGTGCCGTCGCTCGCTTCAGTGAAACGCGTGACCAGCCGTCCAAGGCCTGCGGGGCGCGAGCCTGCGATGATGCCCAGCGCACGGGCGCACGCCCACTTGCGTGTGCGCGGGCTCAATAATTCCTCGGCGACACAGCGTCCCAGAAACGCTGCAGCCCACTGCGCGCGCGCCACCCTCACTGCGGCGTGGCAAGCCACCGCTGGCGTGCCCATGAATACCACGCGTCCCGGCGCCTGATCCGGGAAGCGTTCGAGAAACCGGTAGGCCACAAGACCGCCCAAACTATGGGCGAGCAGATGCAGTTCCTGCGGCGCGCGCTTGTCGATGAAGGCATGCAGGCGCGCCGTCACCTCGCTCATCGGTGCGGTGACGCTCGGGTAGCTGAAGACCTCGACGTCTAACGCATAGTGCTCGTGCAGGCGGCGGCGCAGCAGCAAAGACTCGTGACCCTTGAGCCACAAACCATGCAGATAGATGACCACAGAGTCTTTATTGTGCGAGCGGTCGGAGGCGGATATGCAGTTCCTTCAGCTGCGCCTCGCTCACTTCCGTGGGCGCATCGGTCAGAGGATCGGCGGCCGTTTGCGTTTTTGGAAAGGCAATGACCTCGCGAATGCTGTCGGCGCCCGCCATCAGCATCGCCAGCCGATCAAGCCCAAATGCAATACCACCATGCGGCGGCGCGCCCAACTTCAACGCTTCAAGCAGAAACCCAAATTTGAGCTTAGCTTCGCTCTCCTCGATCCCCAACAGATCAAACACGGACGACTGCATCTCCTGGCGGTGAATGCGCACCGAACCGCCGCCGATCTCAGACCCATTCAAAACCATATCGTAGGCTTTAGCCGTCGCGCCGGCCGGAAACGCGCGCAGCGCCGCCGGATCATCATCCTGCGGCGCCGTAAACGGATGATGCATGGCGCTCCAGCGCTTTTTATCCTCATCCCATTCGAACATGGGGAAATCAACCACCCACAAGGGCTGCCAGCCGCCCTGCAGGAGGCCACGGTCCTGGCCGATCTTCAGGCGCAGCGCGCCCAGCGCATCGTTCACGACCTTGGCGCGATCCGCGCCAAAGAAGATGAGGTCGTTGTCTTGGGCGCCGGTGCGCTCGAGGATCCCGGCGACCGCCGCGTCGTTCAGAAACTTCACAATCGGCGACTGCAGGCCCTCGCGTCCCTGCGCGCGGGAATTGACTTTGACGTAAGCAAGACCTTTGGCGCCATAGCGGGCAACAAAGGTCGCGTAGTCGTCGATCTCCTTGCGCGACAGCGCCCCGCCACCGGGCACGCGCAGGGCGGCAACGCGTCCGCCGGCATCGCTCGCAGGACCCGCAAACACCTTGAAGTCGCAGTCTTTCAAAAGGTCCGCCACATCCACAAGCTCAAGCGGCACGCGCAGATCGGGCTTGTCCGAACCGTAGCGGCGCATGGCCTCGGCGAACGACAGGCGCGGGAAGGGATCGGGCAGCGCCACATCCAGCACTTCTTTGAAAATCTCGCGCACCAGCGCCTCCATGAGCGCCATGATCTTGGCTTGCGACAAAAATGAGGTTTCAACGTCAAGCTGCGTGAATTCGGGCTGGCGGTCGGCGCGCAGATCCTCGTCGCGAAAGCAGCGCACGATCTGATAGTAGCGATCAAAGCCGGCAATCATCAGGAGCTGCTTGAAGATCTGCGGCGACTGCGGCAGGGCAAAGAACTTGCCCGCATGCGTGCGGCTCGGCACGAGATAGTCGCGCGCACCCTCAGGGGTCGCCTTGGTGAGCATCGGCGTTTCAAGATCGATAAAGCCGTGCCCATCGAGGTAACTGCGCATGGCGCGCGTAATGCGATGCCGCAGCCGCAGACGCTGGCTCATGACCTCGCGCCTCAAATCAAGGTAGCGGTATTTAAGCCGCAGCTCCTCGTTCACCGTTTCATCGAGCTGAAAGGGCAGGGGCTCGCTGCGATTTAGGACTTCAATCTCCTCGGCGAGGAGCTCGACCGCACCTGAGGCGAGGTCCGCATTGGCGGTGCCGCCGGGACGCGCGCGCACGTGGCCTTTGACACGAATCACAAACTCGCTGCGCAGCCGCTCGGCCTCTT
>DATCBZ010000363.1:0-3270 GCA_036511555.1 Steroidobacteraceae bacterium | reverse complement strand
GTGCCGCCTGCTGCGCTTCGAGATCGTCGCGCGCCGCCAGCACATCGAAGTAACGCTGCGAGACGCGCTGGATCAGATCCTCCTGCGCCGCCCGGTAATCGGCCTCTGCTTGTGCGACCGTGTGGTCGGCGCGCTTCAGGTTCTCCCAGTTCGTCCACGAGAAGAGGTTTTGCCGCAGACTCACATTCCATTGGTTCGTAAGGGGCCGCACGGTGCCTCTGACACCCTCCTGTACCAGGATCAACTTGTTGGGATCGAGCGGATCGGTGAAGAGCTCCGGAGCGGACTGGTCCTCGACGGTTCGGTCCTTCTCGATCGACGCTGAGCCTGCGATTTGCGGCAGCAGCAGCGCCCGCGCCTGCGGCTTCGCCTCTAGCGTTGCCATACGCGTGGCGGTGGCTTCGCGCATCTGCGGGTCGTTCAACGCGGCATCGTCGTAGACCTTGAGCAGGTCTTCGGCGACGGCGGCCCCCGGCAATACGATGGCCCAAAGCGCGATGGCCAACTCTATCTTCATACTATTCCTTTTAAATCAAGAGCGTACTGCTCTCGAGGTCAAAAACTGAACTCTTCCCGGCGCGGTGAATTGCACAGCGGGTCAACGATCGTCTCGAACAGGCTCACGGATGTCCACGATTCTGCACTGAGCCGCCTGACGAGCCGCGCTTCCATGATCGGCGGCTCCCCCACGATGACGAACAGGCGCCCGCCGAGCGCCAGTTGCCGCTCCCAGCGCGGATCGTAAACGGGCAGCGACGCGGTCAGGGCTATTGCCTCGTAGCCCCCGTCGGCCGACACCTCGCGGGCATCGTCATTCACGATCTGCGCGTTGGCGACGCCAAGACCTGCGAGGTTGGCGCGCGCAGCCTCGGCAATATCGGTGAATATCTCCACTGAATGCACCGTGCGACTGGCGGCCGCAAGGCAAGCGGTCACGAATCCGGACCCCGTGCCCACCTCTAACACCCGCTCCGAACCCGACAGATCAAGCGCCTGCAGCAGCCGCCCGGCGACGCTCGGTTTTAGCATGTGCTGGGCGTGCGGCAGCGGAATCTCCACATCGGCGAAGGCCAGAAAGCGGTACTGCGGCGACACAAACTGCTCACGTGGCACCAGGCGCAAAATCGCAAGTACGCGTTCATCGAGCACATCCCAGGCGCGGACCTGCTGCTCTATCATCTGTTCACGGGCTTCTTCGGTACGCATCATTTTACCTTCCAATTCGACTTATTCCGCCTGACGAAATGGGCGTCAGAACTTAAGGGTTTTACACGTGTCTGCCAAGCGCTGATGCGACGAGATATAGTGAAATACAGCCAGACCGAGGGGCATCCTGCGATATGCTCTAACAAGGGCGCACCCGACACGACAAGAAAACACGAGTGTCCGGCTGGTGCGCGTTTATACCGGGACCCACTAAAGACTTAAAATGTCGATCCTCGGCCTTGTGTGCCTGTTGCTGGCGCTTGTCGCAACGCTGCTGCTGGTGCTGTACGGATTGCAGCGCCGCGAAATGAAGGCGGTGGAGCAGCTTTCGCACCAGTTGCAGCGCATCGCAATCGGCGGCCGTCTGGAGGGACGGGTCGAGCTGCAGACCGACCACCCCGAAATCTCCGCCCTCGGCACCGCCATCAACCACCTGCTGACGCGAAGTGCGGGCGCGCGCCTCGACCGCGAAGCGCGGCACGCCTCAGCTGAACTCTTTGCCGAACTTGCCGACCGCATCCACGAGGCGGTCATTGTGCACCGTGACGTGGTCCTGCATGCCAACAAACAGTTCGCAGCGCTCGTCGGCGCAGAGCAGCACGAGCTCGTTGGCCGCTCGCTGGGCGACCTCGTGCCGACCGACTACTCCGAACTCGTGCGCGAGAACATCCGGCGCCGGTTGAAGGGTGAACCTGCCGCCGAGCGCTACGAGATCGATATGCTGGGATTGCAGGGGCAGGTGAGCCGCCTGGAGGTCAGCTCAACCCTCATCGACTACGAGGGTGAGCCGGCACTTCTCATCACCGGCGCAGAAATTCTGCCCACACAGACCGTGCCGTCGCTTGCGCAGCTGACTCTGCCCGAGGACGTGGCCGGCGTACCGCGCACATTGCATATGCAGGCGCTGGAATCACTGGCCGAGGCCGTGATTGCGACCGACGCGCAAGGCCGCATCCGCTACATGAACCCCGCTGCGCAGCGTCTGACCGGCACCACGGTCGAGACGAGCGAGGAGCGCCTGATCGAGCAGGTCGTAGGCTTCGTCGATGAGAACGATCGGCGTCTGCTGAGCGATCCCTTGCGCCAGGCACTCACGAGCGGCGCACCCGTGAATCTGAGCCGCCGCGCGCTCCTGTTATCGCGCGCCAATGGCGGGGAGCGCTCGATCGAGCTGTCGGCCGCGCCCATTCGCAATGAGGCGAACGAGGTCACCGGCGCCGTGGCGCTCTTGCACGATGTGACGGAGCTGCGCGGACTTGCACGGCAGATGTCCTATCAGGCGACCCACGATGCGCTGACCGGACTCATCAATCGCCGCGACTTCGAGCGCCGTTGCGAGGAGGCGATCGATCGCGGCCAGCGCGGCGATGGACAGCACGTACTGTGCTATCTCGATCTTGATCACTTCAAGGCGGTCAATGACACCAGCGGTCATTTGGCCGGCGACAGCATGCTGCGCGAGGTCGCGAAGCTGTTGCGCGACGCCGTGCGTGACAGCGATACGGTCGCGCGCCTGGGCGGCGATGAGTTCGGCATGCTGCTGGTCGGCTGCCCGCTTGAGAAGGCGCAGCAGATTGCCGACGATGTCTGCCGCAAGGTCGGCGATTTCCGTTTTGTTTGGCGCGATAAGATCTTCAACATCGGCGTCTCGGTCGGCATAGTTGAGATCTCGCGTGAGAGCGGCACGCTCGATGATCTGCTCGCTGCTGCCGATTCGGCCTGCTACGTCGCCAAGAAGCAGGGCTCCGGCCGCGTTGCGGTGTATTCTGCGCGCGATGAGGCGCAGGCGCGCCAGTCCGGCGAGATTCAGTGGCTGCAGCGCCTGCAGAGTGCGCTCAAGGAAAATCGCTTTCATCTGTATCAACAGATCATCGTTCCGGCCAACGGCCCGAACGGCGCCGGCCCCGCCATGGAAGTGTTCGTACGCATGCGCGACGAGGAGGGCAACGACGTACCGCCCATCGATTTTGTGCGCGCCGCCGAGCGCTATCGCCTCATGGGTCTTGTCGACCGCTGGGTCGTGCAGACGACGCTTGCAGCGCTCGGCAGGGGCGCCCTCTCGGT
>DATCBZ010000362.1:0-3967 GCA_036511555.1 Steroidobacteraceae bacterium | reverse complement strand
GGCGAAGTCATGCGCCATCCTGGCATTCGCGCGCCTGGCTGGATCGGACACGGGCCAAACCTTGAACTCGTTGGCGAGCTCTCTGCCGACCTTCAGTCGAACGTATTGGAAATCAGCATCGATGGAGAGCCGGCCTATACGCAAGTCCTACGGAATATGGACGGGACGGGGGAACGTGCATTCACCTTTCCATGCCCACGACCCGGGCTCAACGCGCGCCTTGAAGCGCACAGTCGCGGCGCACCGCTGCTCGGCGGTGCCCTCCAGATGCCGCCACCCTTCGCCCTTGACGGACGCGTTGATGGCAAGGGCTGTCGGATCACCGGCTGGGCGCGTATCGGCTGGTTACCCACGCAGGCGCCGAAACTGCGTGTCGAGGACGAAGACGGACTCTGCGGAACAGTAATGACTGGGGAAGGCCCACTACCGGGCCGTCGCTGGCCATTCAAAATCAACTTGCGCACGGCCGCAGTTCGCGGGAACCGAATTCAGATTTCGGCGCAGATGCCCGATGGAAGCTGGCAGCCCATGCCCGACTCTCCACTACTACTGGAGACCGGATTACGCCCAGCGCGACCCGAACCCGCTCGCCTTCCGAAATGGAGCAGGAATTTTCCGCACAGGCACCTTCCGCGCGCCGCGGTCAAACCCGCGAAACTGACAGACGTAATCATCCCCGTCTATCGCGGCCGGGAGGCATCGCTCGCTTGTATAAATTCAGTGCTGGCCACGGTAGATCACAATGCGCGGATCCTCGTGGTGGACGATGCGACAGACGATCCGGCACTCGCAGCCGCACTCGACGCGCTGGCGGCCGACGGGCGCATCGAGCTACTGCGCAACCCGGAGAACCAGGGCTTCGTGGCCTCGGTGAACCGAGCGCTGGCGCAGCACACGACACACGACGCCGTTTTGTTGAATTCCGACACGCTCGTCTTCGACGACTGGCTCACTCGGCTACGCACGGCGGCCTACAGCGGACCCACAGTTGGAACTGTTACACCGTTCAGTAACAGCGGATCAATCGCGAGCTACCCGCGCACGCTAGGAGCGGACGTCGAGCCGGAGGCGGCGGCCACCCTTCACGCTTTTGCCGCATCGACGCACCCCGGGATCAATGTCGAGATCCCCGTTGGCGTAGGCTTTTGTCTCTATATACGCCGCGATTGCCTGCGCGATGTCGGCATCCTCGATGCCAATGTCTTTGGCAAAGGCTACGGTGAAGAGTGCGATTTTTCCGTACGCGCGCGGCAGCGCGGCTGGTCGCATCGGCTCGCAGCTGACGTCTTCGTGTACCACGCCGGCGGCCTGTCTTTCGGCACCCGGCGCGCAGCGCTGCTGCATCGCAGTCAACGCCTGCTCAATCTGCGCCATCCGGGTTACGACCGTTTTATCTCAAGCTTCTTGGCGCAAGACCCGCTACACCTCTTGCGTCGCCGACTCGATGAACGCAGGTTGTTGGCATTCGCCGGACGGTTCGTGTTGTTCGTCACGCTCTTGATGAGCGGGGGCGTGGAGCGCTTTGTCGCGGGGCGCTGCCGCAGCCTGCGCGCCCAGGGCTTATTCCCATTGATGCTCAGGCCAGCTCAGACAGGCAACGCGGGTCGCGTTGAGTTGTGGACCGATGCAATCGAGCTGCCTAATTTGCGTTACGACATCCCAAAGGATCTGAATGCCCTTACCGCGCTCCTAGGCGCCATACGCCTCGAGGCCATTGAGATTCAGCATTTTCTGCATCTTGACGCGCGTGTCATCGAGGCAATCCGCGCACTACCCGTTCCCTACGACGTGTTTGTCCACGACTACATCTGGATTTGTCCGCGCGTAACGCTAATCGACGGCAGCGGCCGCTATTGCGGCGAACCAGCCGTCTCAGTGTGCGAAAGCTGCGCGCGGCGCAATGGGTCGAACCTCGGCGAAGCGATTTCCGTGGCGGCATTGCGCGCCCGCAGCGCCGACTGGCTGCGCGGTGCGCGCCGCGTCATTGCACCCTCGGCCGATACGGCTGCGCGACTGCAGCAGCACTTTGGTAATCTCGCTGTAGAAGTTCAGCCCCACGCCGCGCCAGTTGCGCCAAGCCCCCTACCGCGAGCGTCGCAGAGAAAAATACCTCGCGTGGCTCTCATCGGCGCAATTGGAGACCATAAGGGTTATCGAATTCTGCTCGATTGCGCGCGCGACGCGCGTGCGCGCCGCCTGCCCATTGAGTTCGTTGTAATCGGCTACACAAAGAACGATGCAAGGCTCGCTACGACCGGCAAAGTCTTTATCACCGGCGGCTACAGCGAAGCTGAGGCACCGCATCTGTTGCGACGCGAGCAACCGGATGTCGTCTGGTTGCCCTCTGTATGGCCGGAGACATGGTGCTACGCGCTCGATTACGCACTCGAAGCCGGGTTGCCGGTGGTAGCCTTTGACTTGGGCGCCATTGCTGAACGCCTGCGCGGGGTCGCAGGCGGGATGCTCTTACCGCTGCAACTGAAGCCGGCGCGGATTAACGATCAACTACTGCAACGTGTCGGGTCTTTGCGACTGCCCAGTCCGTCGACCTCACGTTCTGTTCAATCACAGTCATTGCGACAGCGCGATGACGCTAATATGGCCCTGACGCAGCTTGGCGAAATAGCAATGAACAAAGGCTCTGGCGAAAGGCTCGCGCAAAAGGAGCTGGAAGAAGCATTTAGCGCTTCGGTCCAGGTACTTCCACTGCCTGCGGGGCTGTATCTTTTCTCGGTTAAAGCCGCGAACGCGCTCCCGGCGAAAGTCGCTGGCCAACTTTCTTTGCCTGCGGTGCATGTCGGCTTAGGTCCCGGGGTTCGCTCGGAAGATGTGGATTTCCTCGCCGGTCCTTCCACCGATGGCGCGTGGCTGTTCGCACAAGGAGACTTGCTCGTCACCAAAGTCAAAGGCATCGGCGCCACGCTGATCATGACTTCTGTGCGCGCGCCAAATGGAGACGTCCTGTCGATCAAAGTGGAGCGGCTCGAGTCTCGTGCCGATGCGGTTCTCGCCCAGCACGCGCGCCGCACCGAAGTAGGAGCCCAACCAACCCGAGGATCGGACCCTACTCTTGCGACGAAAGAAGCGGACGCAGCAGCCATCAGATCTGCGACCGATAACCGCGCATTGCCGCTGCAGATTGCGGCTCACATTCGCACGCGCGGCGACATGAGCTTCGCCGATGTGCCGTGGGCCGGACGCGTCGGAGCGGGATTATGGATTGAGTCCTTCTCCGTAAAACCGATGGAGCAATTCGGCGCTCATGACATTGAATACAAGGGGCTCACCGGCAGCGGTTTCGAGACCCCGTGGCTCAGCGACGAGAAGATGTGCGGAACCAAAGGTATGGCCGTGCCGCTCGTCGGATTTGCCGTACGATTCAAGTCAAGTTCGGCGGTTGCCAACTACGACTGCGAATACAGCGGTTATTTTCAATCAGGTCTGACAATCGGACCCGTGCGCAACGGCGTCCCCTGCCGCTCGACAGTGGCCAATGATCCGCTCGAGGGCATTCAGATCCGACTGATCAAACGTATCGCCAAGGCCCCACTGCCGGATGCGGCTCGACATACCCTGTCCGTGAAGGATACGAAGAAGTCCAGCAAGCGACGCCTTCGCGCTCGTGATGCGCTAAGTCGCCGCGCGAATCTGCTCCAGCGCGGCTCGACCCAGGATCGGGTCAAACGTGCCAAGCGTAAGTCGGCACCTGCGGTGCGCACTGCGCAAGCCGCTGCCTTCGCGAAACAGCCCAAGCGCGCCAAGCAAGGCACTTCGGCGCGCCGTACCGTGAGCCGCCGCGCAACTTCGATCCGGCGGCATGCCACCCGCCGTCCATGAGCCTGCCGCACGGGAGCGCCTGCTCGTCAACGTTGGCTGTGGCGCGCGCAATAGCAGCACACTGCCGGCCCACTTCGACGGCTGGCGCGAGTTGCGCGTGGATGTTGACGCATCCGTTGAGCCGGACATC
>DATCBZ010000361.1:0-9676 GCA_036511555.1 Steroidobacteraceae bacterium | reverse complement strand
GCAGGAGACAGACGCGCTGCGCCGAATCGATTGCCACCGCCGCGGCGCCGCCCGGGTGATGCACGACATCAAGTTCGGTTCGATGGCCGTTCGGCAGCAGGACGTCGTCCACCGTCACCTCAACGACGCGGCCGCGAAAATGACTGGTGCGCTTAAGAGGCGTCATGCGCGCAAGCCTAGCGGCGGCGCTTACGTGTCGACAAGCAAAACCTCCACAGGTGGCGTTCTCGTGAGCCGGACGTGAGTGTGAAACACCTCATTAGCCGCGCGCGCCGGCCTTCAGTATAGTCGGCCGCGCATGTCAATTGCCGCGCACCTGCAGAAGCTCAACAGTCCGCAACGGAAGGCGGTCTCCTATGGCGACGTGCAGCCGGAAAAAGGCGTGAAGTCCGGGCCGCTCTTGATTGTCGCCGGCGCCGGCACCGGCAAGACCGACACGCTGGCGCATCGGGTCGCGCATTTGGCGATCAACGGCGTCGACCCGTCGCGCATACTGATGCTGACGTTCTCGCGGCGCGCCGCGGCCGAGATGCGCCGGCGCGCACACGACATCATCAAGAAGGCGCTGAATGAGTCGCTCGGCGGCTTGAGTCAGACAGTTCTGCAGCGCCTCAACTGGACCGGCACGTTCCATTCGATCGGCAATCGCCTGCTGCGCCACTATGCGCGTCACCTGAACCTCGATCCGCAGTTCTCCGTCGTGGACCGCTCGGACGCGGCCGACCTCCTTGACGGCGTGCGCCAGGAACTGGGGCTCGCCGCCAAGGAGCAGCGCTTTCCGCGCAAGGAAACCTGTCTGCAGATCTATTCGTATCGCGTCAACACCGGACGCGCGTTGGCGGACACTCTGACGCAGCAATACCCGTGGTGCGTGCAGTGGCAGGGGGAGCTTGCGAAGCTGTATCGCGGTTATGTGGAGCGCAAGCAGCGCTTCAACCTGCTCGACTACGATGATCTGCTTTTGTACTGGCACGCGATGATGAGCGAGGCACGTCTTGCCGAACACGTCGGCGGCAACTTCGATCATGTATTGGTCGATGAATACCAGGACACGAACAAGTTGCAGGCGGAGATTCTGCACGCCATGAAACCCGATGGCGCAGGCGTTGCGGTAGTGGGCGACGATGCGCAGGCGATCTACTCGTTTCGCGCCGCGGTGGTCGATAACATCCTCGGATTTCCCGATCGCTTCGTGCCGCGCGCCGAGATCGTCACGCTGGCGCAGAACTATCGTTCGACGCAGCCGGTGCTGGATGCAGCCAATGCGCTCATGGCCGAGGCGCCGCGCCAGTTCCGCAAGCATCTCCTCGCGTTTCGCGGTGAGGGCGTGCGGCCGCGCCTCGTCAGCGTGCCCGATCTTGCAGCGCAGGCAGAGTTCGTCTGCAGCGAGGTGCTGCGTCGGCGCGAGGCCAACGTGTCCTTGAAACGTCAGGCGGTACTGTTTCGCAGCTCAAGTCACAGCGACATCCTCGAAGTGGAACTCGCGCGGCGCCGCATCCCGTTCGTGAAGTACGGTGGACTTAAATTTCTCGAAGCGGCGCACGTCAAAGACCTGCTGTCGGTGCTGCGCTGGGCTGACAACCCGAGGAACAGCGTCGCCGCCTTTCGCGCCGTGCAGCTCCTGCCCGGGATGGGACCCGCCAACGCGCGCGCCGTGATCGAACACTTTGAAGCCGAGGGCTCCTTCGAGTCCCTGCAGCGCTTCAAACCGCCGCAGGCCGCCGCGCCCGGTTGGCGCCAGTTGACCGAACTCATGCTCTCGCTGGGCATGCCCGAGCAGGCGTGGCCGGGAGGGCAGGTGCGTCTGGTGCGCGAGTGGTACAAACCGCATCTGGAGCGTCTGTACGAGCATTCGCATACGCGTATCGGCGACCTTGACCAGCTCGAACTCCTGTCGGGGCAATATCCCTCGCGCGAGCGCTTCTTGACCGAGCTGTCGCTCGATCCGCCCCATGCCACCGGGGACCTTTCCGGCCAGCCGCATCTTGATGAGGACTACCTCATTCTCTCAACGGTGCATTCGGCCAAGGGAATGGAATGGGACACGGTGTATCTGCTGAATGTGGTCGACGGCAGCTTCCCGTCGGAGTTTGCGACCGGCAAGGCCGAGCTCATTGAAGAGGAACGGCGATTGTTGTACGTCGCCATGACGCGTGCGCAGAATGATCTCTATCTCGTGGCGCCGCTCAAATTCCACCTGACGAATCAGCCCAAACACGCCGATGCGCACGTCTACGGCGGCAGGAGCCGCTTCATGACGGAGAAGGTTCTGAAGTGCTTCGACGCGGCCGCCTATCAGGGCTCGAGTCTCGCGGCAGATGCGCTTGCCGACGGTGCGCCCGCGGCGCTTGATGTCGGTGCGCGGCTGAAGGAGATGTGGTGAGGCTTACTTCGACTTTGGCTTCACGAATTTCAACGTGAAGCGGTCGGACTCACCGATCGCGGCATAGGTGTCCTTGTCCTTGTCGCCCAAACGGTAGACCGGCGGCAGCGTCCATACGCCCTGCGGATAATCCTTGGTGTCCTTGGGATTGGCATTGATCTCCGATTGTGCAACCAGGGCAAAGCCCTGCGACTCAATCAAACGGATCGCATAGTCCTCACGCACGTAGCCGCTCTTGGCTTTCGGATCCTGCGGCAGGTCCGGATTGCCGCGGTGCTCGACGACGCCGAGGATGCCGCCCGGCTTTAACGCCTTGTACATGGCGGCGAAGGCCTCGGGCGCCCAGTCGGCCGCCATCCAGTTATGAATATTGCGGAACGTGAGCACCATGTCGACGGATCCGGCGGGCGCGATGTTGCGCGCGTCCTTCGCAAAGTTCGTCAGCACCATCTTGCCGTAGATCTCCGGATTAGCGGCATAGCGGTCCTGGTAGGCTTTGATGCGCGCGCTCGTGTAGGGGCTGTCCGCACGCGGGGCGATGATCGCAGCGTAGTACTTGCCCGCATCCTTGACGAATGGGGCGATGATCTGCGTATACCAACCCGGCTCCGGCCAGATCTCCACGACCTGCATCTGCGGTCGCAGGCCAAAGAACTGCAGGGTTTCCTTCGGATGGCGGTAGGCGTCACGCGCGCGGTCGGCGTCGGGCCGTTGCTCGCTTGCGAGAATTTTGTCGAGCGCGGCCGTGCTCTTGCTGTCAGGCAGGCGCTGCGCGGATGCGCAGGCAGCGGCCAACAGCGCGGCGGCCAGGGCGGCCAGCGCGCACTTATGCAGCGCGGGCATTCAGCGTCGGAAGGGACCGCCGCCTGAACGCGGACGCTGCGGGCGCTCCTGCGCTTCGTTGACCCGCAACGGCCGACCATTCATCTGATGGCTGTTTAAAGCCTGAATGGCCGCCTGTGCTTCATTTGGTTCCATGTCGACAAACCCGAAGCCGCGCGGCTTGCCGGTTTCACGGTCCATAATGAGTTTGACAGAATCCACTTTGCCGTGACGCTCGAAGAGACTGCGCACATCCTGCTCGGTGGCATTGAAAGACAGGTTCCCTACATAGATCGTCGTCATCCAATCACTCGCTTTTGAAAAGCAGACAGAGCCAGCGGAAATGCTACTCCCGGCTGCCGCGGGAAGTAAATAGTTTGGAGAAGCCAGCGCCGACGGGCCTGCAAACGCCGTACCGAAACGCTCACCGCGGTGCGCGCGCTTTTCGGTCTATACCGCGCCGTCCGGCTCGAGGTAGGCGTAGCCGTTCAACTCGCCTTCGTAGAAGCGCTTCAGCGCCTGGCTTTCAGCTATCGTCATGCGACCGTCGCGGATCGCGCGCTCGCAATCGCGCGCCAGCGCCGGGTACAGCTCGGCAACGTCGTACTCCATGTATTCGAGCACCTTGATCGCCGTGTCTCCTTTGACGATCTCTTCAATCCACCAGCCGCCCTCATCGTGCAGGCGGATATGGATCACATGGGTATCGCCAAAGAGGTTATGCAGATCCCCGAGGGTCTCCTGGTAGGCGCCGACCAGGAAAGCGGCCATATAGTACTCCTCCGTGGGGCGCAGCTCGTGCAGTTCCAGGGCATGCTTGACGTCGCGCAGGGATACGAATTTGTCGATCTTGCCGTCGGAGTCGCAGGTGATATCCGCCAGTACCCCGGTGCGTGTCGGGCGCTCATCCAGGCGGTGGATAGGCATGATCGGGAACAGCTGGTCGATCGCCCAGCTGTCGGGCAGCGACTGGAACACGGAGAAGTTGCAGAAGTAGGTATCGCTGAGGATTGACTCCAGGTCCTCGAGCTCCTCGGGCAGGCGGTCGATCTTGCGGCAGGCATCGCGGATTTTGGTGCAGGTCGCCCAGTACAGCCGCTCGGCGAGCGCACGAAACTCAAGCGACAAGAGCCCGAGATTGAACATCTGCAGGATCTGCTCGCGCGCCGTCAGCGCATCGTGATAGCACTCGACCAGGCGGCGCTCGCTGACGGAACGATAGGCATCAAATAAATCCTGCACCGGCTGCGGCAACTCCTCGCTGCCGGCGTAGTCCTGCGCGACATCGCCGCTCACCTTGAACTTATCAAGCGCCGAGGAGCCGAGCGCATTGAAGATGAGTACGCTGTGATAGGCGGCGACGGCGCGCCCCGATTCGCTGATGATCATCGGGTGCGGGATGTCGCGCGCGTTGCAGACGCTTGCGATGCGGTACACGACGTCGCTTGCGTACTCGTTCAGCGTGTAGTTCATCGACGAGGCGAAATTGGTACCGCTGCCGTCGTAGTCGACGCCCAAGCCGCCGCCGACGTCGATGTACTGCAGTCCCGCGCCCATGAGCTTCAGCTCCGCATACACGTGCGCAAGCTCGTTGATGGCATCTTTGACGCGGCGGATGTCCTGCAGCTGGCTGCCCGGATGACAGTGCACGAGCTGCAGGCAATCGAGCATGTTGCGCGCCTTCAGCACCTCGAACAGCTCCAGGATCTCGGTAATGAAGAGGCCGAACTTCGACTTATCCCCGGCAGAGTCGGCCCAGCGGCCCGAGCCTTCGCTGAAGAGTTTGACGCGCAGGCCCATGCGCGGCCGCACGCCGTAGGCGTCCGCGTGTTTCAGAATGAGGTGCAGCTCGGCAAAGTTCTCGACCACCGGAATGATGGTGCGCCCGAGCTTGGTCGCAAGCGTAACCGCTTCAATGTAGCTGTCGTCTTTGAAGCCGTTGCAGATGATGAGCCGCGTGGGCTCATCCTCGGTCATCGCCATGACGGCCAGGAGCTCGGGCTTGGATCCGACTTCCAGTCCGAAGCCAAACTCCTTGCCGTAGCGATACACCTCCTCGACCACCAGGCGCTGCTGATTGACCTTGATCGGGTAGACCGCCGCGTAGCGGTTTTTGTAATCGTTCTCGCTGATGGCCTGCTGAAATGCGGCATGCAGATGTTTCAGCCGGTGCGCGAGGATGTCTGACAGACGCACCACCACCGGCGTCGTCAAATCCCGTGCACGCAGACCCTCGACCACTTCAAAAAGGTCGATGTCGCGGCCGGGTTGCGTGTCCGGGCGCACCACCACGTGGCCTAGTTCATTGATTGAGAAGTAACCTTTGCCCCAGGCGTTGACGTGGTAGAGATCGAGCGAGTCCTCGATGCGCCAGGGCTGCGCCGGATTGAACTTTGCTTTGCCGCCGCTGACGGCGCTCTTCGGATCGGCGGACAAGTTGCGACTCCCAAAATGCACGTGGCCGGTCCCCAGAACTTTAAGGACCAGCCACGCAGCGCACGGTTCAGTTGACGCGCACCATAGCAAAAAATTGTGGCAAGTATAGGGCGCGAATTAGGCCGCGCCGCGCGCGACGCCACGCGCCGGATCGCGAATCCACTCGCTCCACGAGCCCGGATACAGGCGTGCGCCGCTCAAGCCTGCGATCTCAAGCGCAAGCAGGTTGTGGCACGCGGTGACGCCGGAGCCGCACATCGCGACCAGCTCGCTTGCCGGTCGCGCACCGAGCAGCGCTTGCCAGCGGCGTGCCAGCTCGGGCGCCGGCAGAAAGCGCCCGGCAACGTCGAGGTTCTGCATGAACGGTTGATTGGTTGCGCCGGGGATGTGTCCCGCAACCGGGTCGATGCTCTCGTTCTCGCCGGCAAAGCGATCCGCCGCGCGCGCATCAACGAGCAGGATCCTCTTATCCCGCAGTGCCGGCTCGATATCCTCGGTGGCAAAGGTTGCAAGCTTGGGGGCGCGCGCGCTTGAGGTCGTCGACGCGCGCGGCTGCGTCGCGCTCGTGACCGCAAGGTGCGCTGCCGTCCATGCGGCAAAACCCCCATCGAGCACTGCAACACGGGCGTGCCCCGCCCAGCGCATGAGCCACCACAAGCGTGCGGCATAGGCACCGCTGCCCTGATCGTAGGCGATGACCTGGGTGTGCGCATCGATGCCCCAGCGGGCCAGTGTCGCCGACCAGTGTGCAAGCTTCGGCAGGGGATGACGGCCGCTTGCCGGCGTCACCGCGCCTGCCAGGTCGCGCTCAAGATGCGCATACTGCGCAGCCGGTATATGCGCAGCAGCGTAGACGGACTCACCCCAGCCGGGCTGCGCCAGATCGAAGCGGCAGTCGAGAATCGCCCAGTGCCGATCGCCGAGGGTGGCGGCGAGTTCTGCGGGTTTGATCAGCGTCGTATACACAACGGGGCGCGCCTTTTGCTGCGATGCATTTTCTGCCGAGTCGCGTTGCCGTTACAATCGCTCAATTCCAGAAAGACTGCGACTTCTATGGCGATCGACCTGTACTGGGGCAGTGGCAGTCCATACGCGTGGCGGGTGCTGCTGGCGCTTGAATTCAAGGGCGTGCCGTACACGAGTCACGTACTGCAATTCTCCAAGCAGGAACACAAGTCGCCGCAGATGCTCGCATTGAATCCGCGCGGCCGTGTGCCGGTGCTGAAGGATGGCGACTACGTCGTATTCGAGTCGCTGGCGGTGCTGTATTACCTCGACTTGAAATATCCGTCTCCGCCGATCTTCGGCCATACGCCGGAGGAGGCCGGCGTCATCATGCGCGTCATTTGCGAATTCCAAGCCTATGCCGAGCGCGAGGCCACCAGCATCATGGCCGCGGTGTTCGCCAAAACGCCAAACCTGCCGGCGGCTGACCTCACGGCGGCCATGCACGCGGTGGCAAGCGAAGCGCGCACCATCGAAGGCCGGCTGTCGAAATCCAATTGGATCGTTGGCGAGAGTTTCTCCGCTGCCGACATGGTGATATTCCCGTCGATTCAGCTCCTGGTGCGCGCGCTGAATCGTCCCGAGTCGCGCGATCTGTCATCGCGCTTCCTGCCGCTTGCGACCAATTACCCCGCGCTCGATCGGTGGATCGCACGCGTCGAAGCGCTGCCGGGATACGAGCGCACTTACCCGCCGCACTGGCGCGATACGCACGGCTGAGATCACTGATGACGTCTTACAAAATCCATGTCGAGTTTCCCGGCCGCATTCTGATCGTGGGCTTCGGCAGCATCGGGCAGGGCGTGCTGCCGCTCATCCTGCGCCATATCGGCCTGCCGGCCGAGCGCGTCACCATTGTCAGCGCCGATGAGCGCGGGCGCGCGGTGGCGGAGGAGTTCGGCGTCAAACTGGTGTGTGAGACCCTGACGCGCGAGAGCTTCCGCCGCATCTTGAATCCGCTCCTGGGCCGCGGGGATTTTCTGCTGAACGTGTCGGTCGACGTCTCGAGCATCGCCCTCATCAAATTATGCTGGGAAAAGGGCGCGATGTACCTCGACAGCTGCATCGAGCCCTGGCCCGGCGGCTATACCGACCCGACCGTTCCGGCGGCGCGCCGTACCAATTATGCGCTGCGTGAGGAGGCGCTTGGCTTGCGCCCCGGCAACGCACGCTCGCCCACCGCGGTGCTGACGCATGGTGCCAATCCCGGACTCGTCTCGCATCTCGTGAAGCAGGCACTCCTCAATATCGCAGCGGACACGGCAGCTGAAGTTGGCAACCCGAAATCGCGCGCCGAATGGGGCGACCTTGCGCGCCGGCTCGGTATCAAGGTGATACACATCGCCGAGCGCGACACGCAGGTCTCGCACGTGCTGAAGCAAGTGAACGAGTTCGTGAATACCTGGTCGGTCGATGGCTTCGTGAGCGAAGGGGCGCAGCCGGCCGAGCTTGGCTGGGGCACCCACGAGCGCAACTTTCCGCGCGACGGCAAGCGCCACGATTTTGGCTGCATGTGCGCGATTTACCTGATGCAGCCCGGCGCCAGCACGCGCGTGCGCACCTGGACGCCGCTTGCCGGACATTTTCACGGCTTTTGCATCACCCACGGCGAGGCGATCTCCATTGCGGACTTCTACACCGTGCGCGATGGCGCGCAGGCGGTCTACCGCCCCTCGGTGCACTACGCCTACCATCCGTGCGACGCGGCGATCGTGTCGCTGCACGAGTTCGTCGGACGCAACTGGCAGCTGCAGGAGAAGAAGCGCATTTTGATGGACGACATCGACACCGGTATCGATGAACTCGGTGTGCTGCTGGCCGGCCATAAGAAGAATGCGTATTGGTTCGGCTCGCAGCTGTCGATTGGCGCTGCGCGCAAACTCGCACCGCACAACAGCGCAACCAGCCTGCAGGTGACTTCGGCGTGTCTCGCCGGCATGGTCTGGGCGATCGAGAATCCCAACTGCGGCGTGATTGAACCGGATGAGATGGACTTTCGACGCTGCCTTGAGATCTGCATGCCTTATCTGGGCACGGTCGTCGGCCAATACACCGATTGGACACCGCTGCACGAGCGCGACCGGCTGTTCCCCGAGGATGTCGACAAAACCGATCCCTGGCAGTTCAAGAACGTGCGGGTGCTCTGGTAGCGACGCCCGCCGCGCGTTTAGCGTGCGTGCAGCTGCGTACGCGGGCTTTAGACGGGACTCGCGCGCCAAACAACTCGCGCTCAATACGGTTGCACGCAAGCTGCGCAGGCGGTCTGACGTCAAATCACGCACAGCGCGCGCCGTCAGGCGTTGGGCGGCGCACCATAGCGAATCTGCGTGATCACGAAGCTGCGTGCGCCTTCGGGCAGCTCGACGCTGATCTCATCGCGCAAGGCCTTGCGCAGGAGCGCGCGTCCCAAGGGCGAGTCCATGCTGATGTAGCCCGGCGCGCGGTCAAATTCGTCGGGTCCGACAATCCGGTAGCACTGCTGCGCGCCGCACGGCGCCTCAAGCGTCACCCAGGCGCCGAAGAAGACGCGCGTCGGGTCGGCCGGCGCGCTGTCGACCACGTTCATGCCCTCGAGCCGCTGGCGCAAAAAGCGCACGCGGGAATCGATCTCGCGCAGCCGGCGCTTGCCGTAAATATATTCGGCATTCTCGGAGCGATCCCCTTGCGCGGCCGCTTGCGCCACAGCTTGCGTTACGCGCGGCCGTTCATGGCGCCACAGTTCATCGAGTTCCGCGCGCAAGCGCCGCGCGCCCTCGGGCGTGACGTATTTCGAACCGGGGGTCTGCGGCAGCCTGAAACGGGTCACGCGACACTCCTGCGCATCTTATGTTGACAAGGCGATTGTAAAAGCTTGAACGATTTGTGGAGCGCTTCACGGCCGCAAACCAGTGCCGGCACTAATCTTTGAGTCGTGCCAGCCAGGTATTACACACACTTCGTGACCGCCGCGGAGCCGATTCCGTTCCAGGCGGATGCCAGCGAGTGGAGCGGAGTTGTCGAACTGCGGCAGCCGCTGCAGCAGGCCGGCGG
>DATCBZ010000360.1:0-5725 GCA_036511555.1 Steroidobacteraceae bacterium | reverse complement strand
GCCGGGATACAAATAGCGTCCGTCTTCATGCACGTCGGCGATGATCACATCGGGGTCGTCTTCAAAGGCGTAATACACGCCGTCACCGTGGTGCGCATCGATATCGACATAGGCAATCCTTTTAAGTCCCGAACGCCTGCGCAAGAGCTCAATCGCAATCCCGCAATCGTTAAAAACACAAAACCCCGCCGCGCGGTCGCGCGCGGCGTGATGTAACCCCGCGATGGGCACGAAGGCGCGCCGGCAACGCCCATCCATAATGGCGTCCGCGGCGTTTAAGGTGGCGCCGACAACATAGGCCGCCGCCTCGTACACGCCGCGAAATGCCGGAGTGTCGCCCGCATCGAGAAATCCCTGCCCCATTGCCGAACGTTCGCGAACAAAGTCAACATAAGCAGGCGTGTGGAAGCTTAAGAGTTCATCGTAGGTGGCGCTGCGCGGTTCGAGCACTTGCACGCGCTGGTTGAGGCCGCGGTCTTCGAACTCGCGTAGGAACGCTGCATAGCGATCCGGACCAAAAGGATGGCCGTCGCCGAAGCTGTAGCGCGCGAGGCGCTCTGCCAAAACGACCGCCACCGCTGCGCTCATGATGTCACCCCGAAGAACCTGCTAAAGCGTAGCACACGAGTCCACAGCGGCCATCGCCAAGGCTGCGCGACTCGACCATAATGCGCGGCTGTTTTTAAGCATCCTGCGAGCGCTTGCGTGGCCCAATATATTTTCACGATGAATCGGGTGTCGAAGATAGTGCCACCCAAACGGGTGATTCTGCGCGACATCAGCCTGTCATTCTTTCCAGGAGCAAAAATAGGCGTCTTGGGCCTTAACGGCTCGGGAAAATCGACCCTGCTGCGCATCATGGCCGGCATCGATGCAGGCTTCGACGGCGAGGCTCGTCCGCAAAGCGGCATCCGTGTGGGTTTCCTGCCGCAGGAGCCCGAGCTGGATGAAACCAAGGACGTACGCGCAACGGTGATGGAAGGCGTTGGCAACGTGTTCGGGCTCGTGGAACGCTTCAATCAGGTGAGTGACAAGTTCGCAGAGCCGATGTCAGATGAAGCAATGAATGCGCTCCTTGAAGAACAAGCCAAACTTCAGGATGCAATCGACGCCGCTGGCGGATGGGAATTGGAGCGCAAGCTTGAGATTGCAGCGGACGCGCTGCGCTTACCGCCGTGGGAGACCAAGATCGCAACTCTCTCGGGAGGCGAGAAGCGCCGCGTCGCATTGTGCCGCCTGCTGTTGTCGGCCCCTGACATGCTGTTGCTCGATGAGCCGACGAACCACCTCGATGCCGAATCGATAACCTGGCTTGAGCGCTACCTCGAGGAATATCCGAGCACGGTCATCGCCGTGACTCACGATCGCTATTTCCTCGACAACGTCGCCGAGTGGATCCTCGAGCTTGACCGCGGTCACGGGATACCCTGGCAGGGCAACTATTCCTCATGGCTCGAGCAGAAAGAGCGGCGTCTGGCACTCGAGGAGCGCGAAAATCAGACGTTGCGCAAGACCTTGGCGCGCGAGCTGGAGTGGGTGCGAGAGAATCCAAAAGCGCGCCGCGCCAAAAGCAAAGCTCGCCTGCAGCGCTACGAGGAGCTCGCGTCGAAGGAGTTCCAGGAACGTAATGAAACAAACGAGATTTATATTCCGCCCGGCGAGCGCCTCGGCGAGCTCGTCATTGAGGTCAAGAACTTGCGCAAAGCCTATGGTGAGCGGTTACTGATCGACAACGCATCCTTCAATCTACCGCGTGGCGGCATCGTCGGCATCATCGGCCCGAACGGTGCCGGCAAAACCACGCTATTTCGCATGCTAACGGGAGTCGAAGCAGCCGACGCCGGCGAGATTCGTTTAGGTCCAAGCGTCAAACTGGCCTATGTTGATCAGTCGCGTCAGTCGCTTGACGATAAAAAAACCGTCTGGGAAGAAATCTCCGGTGGCCTGGATCTCATCAAGGTCGGTAATTACGAGACCCCCTCGCGCGGCTACGTCGGGCGCTTCAACTTCAAAGGCGCCCAACAGCAGCAGCATATTGGCGCGCTCTCCGGCGGTGAGCGCAACCGCGTGCACCTCGCTAAGGTCGTAAGATCAGGCGGCAACGTTCTGCTTCTGGATGAGCCGACCAACGATCTTGATATTGAGACCTTGCGTGCTCTTGAGGAGGCGCTTTTGAGCTTTCCCGGCTGCGCCGTCGTGATCTCGCACGATCGTTGGTTTCTCGATCGGATCGCGACGCACATTCTGGCTTTTGAGGGCAATTCCGAAGTGGTGTGGTTCGAGGGCAACTACCAGGAGTACGTCGAGGACTTCAAACGCCGCAAGGGTGACGAGGCGGCGCAGCCGCATCGGGTTCGGTACCGGCCGCTCGCGCGCCAATAAGCACAATGAGCTTGAAAGAGCCCGGTGGCACGAGTCTCAGGTGGATCGGCCCGCTCGCCTCACTCCTCGTGTTTGGAGTTGTGGCCTTTGTCTTGCACCGTGAACTTGCACACCTGCACATTCACGAGATCCTGGGTGAGCTGCGTGCGACACCGCGCCCACATGTATTCATCGCTCTCGGCTTTACCGCGTTCAGTTATTGGTTGCTGGGATTTTATGACTTCCTGGCCTTTCGCTATCTACGCAAGAGCGTCGCCTACTCGCGCACACTGCTGACGTCGTTCATTGCCAACGCCTTCGGCCACAATCTGGGGCTGGCCGCCTTTACCGGCGCAGCGGTCCGGTTTCGCCTCTACGCCTCGGCGGGGCTGACCGCAATCGATGTCGCAACGGTGCAGGGCTTTTGCAGCCTGACCATCGGTATCGGACTTGCAACGCTTGGCGGACTGTCGCTCACCCTTGAGCCAACCCACACGGCGGCGGTGCTGCATTTGCATCCGCGCTGGGCAATGTTGGTCGGAATCGTGTTGCTCTCGGGCGTAGGTGCTTACGCAACCTGGTGCATCCTTGGCAAGACGCCGATCGAGATTCGCGGCTGGGCACTGCGCGCGCCGCGCGCAGCCATCGGCTTTTCGCAGATTGCGCTTGCCTGCTGCGATCTGAGTTGTTCAACCGCCGTGCTGTGGTGGCTGTTGCCGCCGCAGACGGACATGGGTTTTCTCACTTTCGTCGGCGCCTACGCGGCCGCGGTGACCGCCGGCATTATTAGCCATGTGCCCGGCGGGCTCGGCGTCTTTGAAACCGTAATCGTCTTTGCGTTGCCGGATGTGCCCGCCAGCTCTCTGCTGGGCTCGATGCTCGTGTATCGCGCGGTCTATTACCTTGCGCCGCTTACGGTTGCGACGCTGTTGTTCGGCGCGAAGGAGTTGGGTGCGCGGCGCGGGCCGCTCGCGCGGGCACACGCGCTTGCCTCACTCTACATTGCGCCGATTGTGCCGCAGGTGGCCGGCACTCTGACCTTTTTTGCGGGATTCATTCTGCTCGTCTCCGGAGCGACCCCGAGCATTGATGCGCGCCTTGCAGTTCTGCGCCAATTTCTGCCGCTTGCGATCCTGGAATTGTCGCATCTTGCCGGCAGTGTCATCGGTTTGGGCCTGGTGGTGCTGTCGCGCGCGCTATTCCGACGCGTTCAGGTTGCGTATCACATTTCGTTCTGGCTCTTGGCCGCCGGCATCGCCGCCTCGCTCTTGAAGGGTCTCGACTTCGAAGAGGCGACGGTGCTTGCAATCGTGCTCGCCGTGCTGGTACTTGGACGCCGGGCTTTCTATCGGCCGACATCGCTGCTTGCGGAACCCTTCACGCCCATCTGGGCTGTCAGCATTGCCGGCGTCATTGCAACAGCAATCTGGGTATCGTTCCTCGCGTTTCGCCACATCGAGCTGTCGAACGATCTATGGTGGACCTTCGCCATGGACGCCAATGCGCCGCGAACCTTGCGTGCAACTTTTCTCGTGGTCGTTCTGGCCGCGGCATTTCTGCTTCTCAATCTGCTCCAGCCGGCGCGGCCGGAACCTGGGGTTGCCGATGCGAACGATCTCGAAAAGGCGCGTGGCATCATCGCGCGTTCGGATCTGACGATCGCAAATGCGGCTCTTACCGGCGATAAGCGTCTTCTCTTCAGCGACGACGGCGACGCCTTTGTAATGTATCAAGTGGCGGGCCGCAGCTGGATCGCCTTGGGCGATCCGATCGGCGCCCCGGAGCGTGACGAGGAATTGGTGTGGCGCTTTCGCGAGCTCTCCGACCATCACGGCGGGCGCACGGTGTTCTATCAAGCAAGCGCCGACAGTCTCGCGCTGTATGTTGATCTGGGCCTGGCCGCTTTGAAAATTGGCGAGGAAGCGCGAGTGTCGCTTGCCGATTTTTCATTGGAGGGCGCGGCGCGCGCCGATTTGCGTCAGGCCTGGCGGCGCGCGGAACGCGACGGGGCAACCTTCGAGGTCATTCCGCCCGAACGTTTAGAAGAGGTGCTGCCGCAGCTGCGACGAATTTCCGATTCCTGGCTCGCCGGAAAATCCGTTGCCGAAAAGCGCTTCTCGGTAGGCGCATTCTCGGAAGCTTATATGCGCAATTTTCCGACGGTGCTGGTGCGCTCCGAAGGAACATTGTCGGCGTTTGCGAATCTGTGGCCGACAAGTTCGAAAGAAGAGCTTTCCATCGACCTGATGCGCTTCGGCCCGGACGCACCGCGGGGCGCGATGGACTACATGTTCATCGAGCTCATGCTGTGGGGCCGGACACAAGGCTACCGCTGGTTCAACCTGGGTATGGCGCCGCTCGCCGGCCTCGAGCGCCATCCGCTCGCTCCGGCGTGGCACCGCGTCGGGAACTTTGTCTTTCGGCACGGCGAACACTTCTATAATTTCGACGGTCTGCGCCGCTACAAGTCGAAATTTGACCCTGCCTGGGTACCTAAGTATCTAGTTGCACCCGGGGGCATGGCGTTGCCGCGAATTTTGATTGACGTGTCGGTGCTGATCTCAGGGGGCGTGATGGAGATGTTCGCGCGATGAGCCGCGCGAAATCGCGAGTCGTCTTCATCCCCGGTGCAGTCCTAGTTCAAGCGTGCGCAGTTGCCGCAGAGCTTTCCGCGCCCACCCGCGTACCGGCGGCGGCCTTCGGCACCGTCGCCGTCTATAAGCCCGCACAGAGCGAACCTGACAGCGTCGCTCTATTTGTATCCGCCGACGGCGGCTGGAACTCGAGCGCAGTCAACATGGTCCGCTCCGTTACGGGCAAAGGCGCCATCGTCGTCGGTATTGACATGCGTCAATTGCGAGCCAGGATGGCCCGTTCCAAGGCGAGCTGCCAGCCGCTCGCGGTCGAATTTGAGCTCTTGAGCCATCAGATTCAAAAGCAGATGGGCTTGCCGGAATATCACGTACCTGTGCTGCTCGGCTTTGGTTCCGGCGCTACGGTCCTCTACGCAACTCGCGCAGGCTCCCATCGGAACTTTTGCGGGCGCCATTACCTTGGGCTTCTGCCCCGAGCAGGACCTTGCCGGCGCCACGCTCTGCGCGACTCCGCAGCTGCGATATACGCACGGCAAAAATGGCGTTCTCGTATTTGAACCCGCGCCGCACCTGGAGCACCCTTGGATTGCCTTACAAGGCGAGAAGGATGCGGTCGGCTCTGCAAGCGCTGTAAACGACTTCGTTGCCCGCACTGGCGGCGCTGCAATTGTGCATTTGCCGCAGGTCGGCCATGGCTTTTCGGTCGAACGCAACTGGCTGCTGCAGCTCCTCGGTGCCTACCAGAGTATCGCGGCTCGGCCCGAACCCAC
>DATCBZ010000359.1:0-5503 GCA_036511555.1 Steroidobacteraceae bacterium | reverse complement strand
TCGCCAGGACTGCACGATCAGGCGGTTTGGCACAATTTGCAAGATGGTGCCTGTCAAGGCCCCACCAAACGCTACGAACGCTGCTCCAGGCCGAGCGGCAATTTGCACCGGTGCGCCCGTAAACGCAGCGTGCTGTTTGGGATCCAGATACATGCGATACAGCTTTGCGGCCGAGGCCGGAAAATCGACTGCGAGACTCACGGTACGAGGCACGGAAAGGGTTCTCCGAGTAGTGATGCGAAACTCGAGCGTACGTGCACATACCGGCACGCTCAATACAGGACTTAGCATCGCCCCCGAGAAGCAGTAATGTCCAGTCCAGCGCGCCGCCTAGGCACTTCCTTGTCTACGTAGAGCGCGCTACGCCTCCTGAGCGGTTGCCGCCGTTGTCAGGGCTAATGTGTTGACCACGGCGCGCCCGACCGTCAGCATCTCTGGGCACATGACGCGCGGAGAGGGAACAGTGGCGGATTCGGCGGATTTGGCAGCGATGCTGCGGTGCCCGCGTTGCATGCGCGGCAGTCTTTCGTTGCAACGGGCAGGATGGATCTGCGCGAACTGCAGTGCAGGGTATCCCATGGTGGGGGATGTTCCGTGGCTATTCGCGGATCCTCAAAGCATGCTCGCCCAATGGCGAGCGCGCCTGCAATTTCTCCTCTTGTCTCTACAGCGTGAAGCGCGGACGTTGCGCGCTGAGCTGTCTGCGGGTGTCGATTTGGAGTTGACTCGGAAGCGTCTGGAAATTCTCGCTGACGCGCACGAGGATCACGAGCGTCGCCTTACGCGATTGCTGGCACCGCTCGGCATCGGGACCTCTGCTGCAGGCTACGAAACGCACCTTGCCGTGCGCACTCGTCTGCCGAGCGATCAGGGGCTTACGAACTACTACGTCAACCTGCATCGTGATTGGGTTTGGGGCGATGCTGAAAACGCCGCCTCGCTGGCACTGGTTTGTGCCACCGCCACCTGTGGAACACCGTGGGGCAGCACGCTCGTGTTGGGAGCGGGATCGGGCCGTCTCGCTTATGATTTACACATGCAGTGCGGTTCGGCGCTTACCGTGGCGGCCGATTTCAACCCGTTGCTGCTGTTCGTGGCGCGGGATGTCACTCGCGGTTCCGCGCTTGAACTTTACGAATTTCCGATCGCGCCGCTTCGCCTGTCCGACCAGGCGATATTGCGGTCCCTGGCCGCGCCGCGGCCTGTGCGAGCGGGCTTTCACATCGTCGCGGCAGATGCTCTGCGCGCCCCGTTCGCAGCCGAGTCATTCGACGTGGTTGTGACGCCATGGCTCATCGATATACTTAACGAAGACTTTCCCCGGTTTGCAGCGCAGGTCAATGCGCTTCTGCGGCCGGGCGGTTGCTGGATTAATTTCGGATCTTTGGCATTTACGAGTGGTGCGCGCGCCCAGCGCTTCTCGTTTGAGGAGACACTCGCGAGCGTACGACAGGCCGGCTTCGCTGAGCCCGCTATCGGTGAGCAGACCATCCCGTATATGTGTTCACCAGCGAGCCGTCACGCGCGCATGGAGAAGGTTGTTACTTGGTGCGCGCGCAAAGAACGCGCGGTAACTCTGCCACCTGGCGACGGACCGTTACCGCAGTGGCTTGTGGTGAGCGATCGCGCGGTACCACAGTTGGAAAACTTTCAAGTGCAGGCGGTTGCGACTCGCATTCACGCGTTTCTCATGTCTCTGATCGACGGCAAGCGCAGCATTCAGGATATCGCGCGAATGCTTGTTGAACAGCGACTCATCGCTCCGGAAGACGCTGAGACCGCCGTGCGGCGCTTTCTTACGCGCATGTATGAAGACAGCCGCAGAGGCGGGCAATGAACGTGCGCGCCGATGCGACTTTCTACGTGAGATCGTTGATGCCACCAATCGCGCGAGTCTCCCAAAGACAATGACGCAGTTTCGCGCCAGTTCGCCGCGCGGGCTTGGCGAACTGCTGGCTCGCGAGCTCGCCGCGTTTGGGGCGACCGACGTTCGTGAGCAATCTACGAGCGTGAGTTTTTGTGGCAATCTCGAAACGGCGTATCGCGCCTGTCTGTGGTCGCGAACCGCGAATCGGGTGTTTCTCGAGCTTGCACAGTTTGATGCCGCCGACGCAGAGGCATTCTATAGCGCGGCGCGGGATATCGATTGGTCGGCGCATATCGGTCCAGGCGCGACTCTCGCCTGTGATTTCACCGGACACCATCCCACACTCACGCACACACACTTTGCGGCATTGAAGCTGAAGGATGCGATCTGCGATGAGCTGCGCGCACGAACCGGTTATCGTCCGGATATCGCAACCGAGCGACCGAGCATACGCGTGCATGCGCACGCGCTCGGCACGACCATTACCATTGCGCTCGATCTGTCCGGACGGAGCCTGCATCGGCGGGGTTATCGTGGTGAAGCGGGCGAAGCCCCTCTCAAGGAGAATCTTGCTGCAGGCATCCTGTTGCGCTCAGGTTGGGCCGAGCTGGCGGTCAGCGGCGCGGAATTTCTTGATCCGATGTGCGGCGCGGGAACGATTGTGATCGAGGCGGCCATGATTGCCGCGGATATCGCCCCCGGCATTAATAGAGATTATTTCGGATTTATCGGCTGGCGTCAGCATGACTGTGACCTCTGGTTGCAGCTGCGCGCCGAGGCCCATGCACGTAGCCGCGCGCAGGAATCGGCCAAGCTTCTTATACGCGGCCAGGATAAAGATGCAGCGGCAGTGCGCAATGCCCGCGCCAACGCCAGTCGTGCAGGCGTAGCGACGCTGGTGCAAATCGACCACGGCACGCTGCGCGACGCCGTGCCAATTCGGGCCGGGGCTACTGCCAGTGGCTTGGTGTGCACCAATCCCCCCTACGGTGTGCGCCTCGAAGACCGGGAGTCGGCGCGCGCGGCGCACCGTGAACTCGGAACGACGCTACGAGAGCGCTTTATCGGTTGGCAGGCCGCGGTGTTGACGGATCCACAACTCGGCTTGGAACTGGGAATCCGTGCTTATCGGACCCATGTTGCCTGGAACGGGGCGCTCGAGTGTCGATTACTGCGTCTTAAGATCGACGCGCAAAGCGTTAGTGCAGGAACACGACGTGGCGCTGGTGCCGAGGTCGACGCGAGTTTGCGCAATACACCCGGTGCACAGATGTTTGCCAATCGACTCGCAAAAAATGTGAAGCGCCTACGAACCTGGTCGCGCGCTGCGCAAGTCTCATGCTATCGACTCTATGATGCTGACATGCCCGAGTACTCGCTTGCCATCGATCAATACCAGACCGTGGCGGATGGTTTGACTTGGTTATATGTGCAGGAATACGCAGCGCCCGCAACGGTGGATGCGCAGGCAGCGAAGCGCCGACGTAATGAGGCATTATCGGTGCTGACAGAGGTATGCGGAGTGCCTGCGGAGCGCATACGCATGCGCCTGCGGCGCAAAACGCCGCGCGGCGAGCAATACAGGAAGCTTGATGCGCAGTCGACATTTCATGCGGTTGCGGAGGCGGGTCTAAAGTTTTTGGTCAATTTCGATGACTATCTCGACACCGGACTGTTTCTCGATCATCGCATCACACGTGCGCGTCTTGGCGAAGCCGCAGCTGGCAAGCGATTTTTGAATCTGTTTGCATATACGGGCACCGCGACCGTGTACGCTGCCGCCTCGGGAGCAGTCTCAAGCGTTTCGGTCGATTTATCGAACACGTATCTCGATTGGGCTGAGCGCAATCTCGCTTTGAACGGTCTTGACGGCTCGAAGCACCTCCTGGTGCGCGCGGATTGTCGCGAATGGCTTGCACTCGCGCGACAAAAACGTGAGCGCTTTGACCTCGTGTTTCTCGATCCGCCGACTTTTTCTAATTCAAAACGGATGCAAAGCGTGCTCGATATCCGCCGCGATCATGCGGCGTTAGCCGACGCATGCGCGTCGTTGCTTACGCCGGGAGGATTGCTCGTCTTTTCCGCGAACGCGCAACGCTTTAAACTAGACGAAACGCTAAAAGAGCACTTCTGGGTCGACGATATCTCCGCGCAGACACTGCCGGTTGATTTTGAGCGCAATCCAAGAATCCATCGGTGTTTCGAGCTGCGCCCCCGCTGAGCGAGATATTGTGCTCGCAGCTCAATGCGCGCCGGATTGCAAGAATCGTTGCAGGTCTGACCATTCCAAAAGACCCAAATGATTCGCACCTGTCAGCGATCTTTTAGAGCAGATCTCTTAAGCGATAATAAAGCATGGCCATTATCAGCGCCGGGCGTCGCAACATTGGGCCGCCCGGAAAGTTGCGATGCGGAATCCTTGCAAATACGTCGAAACGCTCGGCGGTGCCAGCTATAGCTGCGGCGAGCAGCGCTCCTGCGATGCCTGCAAGTGCAACGCCATGGCCCGAGAAACCCTGCAGAAAATAAACATCGGGCGCAAGGCGGCCGAAGTGTGGGGCGCGGTTCATCGTGATATCTACGTAGCCGCCCCAGGCATGCTCAATACGGCTACCGGTAAGCTGGGGAAAAACCTTAAGCATGCGGGACCGGGTCGACCGTGCTGAGCCAAATGATGCGAGCGCGGAGTAGCTAACGCGGCCACCGAACAACATACGGTGATCGGCTGAAAGTCGAAAGTAATCGAGCACCCAGTTCATATCGCTCACCGCTGCGTTATTCGCAATCAATGAGTGCGCGCGTTTCGCACCCAAGCGCTCGGTCGCTATAATATGAGTTGCGACCGCCGTAATTTTCTTCGCAAGCGGCGGTGCGAACTCCATCAAATAGGTATTGCCGCACAGTGCGAGGTACCGACAGTAGACCTGCCCATTTACCGTGCGTACACGAATCGGGCACCCGGTCTCGTAAGCGAGCGCGCGCGTGTTCTCAAAGATTTTCACGCCCCGTCCAGCGGCAGCGGCGGCAAGCCCGAGAGTATAGTTGAGCGGATGCAGGTGCCCGCTTGCGCTATCATAGAGAGCGCCGGTATAGCGGTTGGTGGCGATCAGCGCCGCGACATCCGCGCGGTTCAGGTAACTTGCACTTGTGTAGTTGTAGCGGTTGTGCAGGTTCGCAAGCTCTTCCTGCAGTTCACGCTCGTGTCTAGGCTTCAATGCGACTTGCATCTGCCCACTTACCCAGTCGCAGTTGATTGCGTGCTTGATCGTGAGCTCATTGATGAGCGTGAGGCCCGCGACGGAAACATCCCAGATGGCGCGGGCGGCTGCCATGCCCACAAGGCGCTCGATTTTTGCCTGGCCGGCCGCGACTCCGACGATTGCTTGTCCGCCACTTCTGCCCGATGCGCCCCAACCAATGCATTGTTCCTCTAAGAGCACGACGCGATAGCCACGTTCGGCAAGATGCAGAGCGACGGAGCAGCCGGCAATGCCCCCGCCGACCACGCATACGTCACAATCGGCCGTTCCTGCAAGGCTGGGACGTGTCAGGACTGGATGCGCGCTTGCGCCATAATAGGAATCAACGGTGCGGTTCGGGCTCATGATCGGTGCGAATCGGGTCGGCTGGAGGGGG
>DATCBZ010000358.1:0-10166 GCA_036511555.1 Steroidobacteraceae bacterium | reverse complement strand
CGAACGCCTCGCCGGATAAGCGTGCGCGCGAGCGTCACAGACCTACCTGTCAAGTTCGCAGAGGTCGTAATCCTTGCGGGCGGCGTGGCAATTCTCGATCGCGTTTCAATCGATCTTGCAGCGGGCCAACCGACCGTTTTGATCGGGCCCAACGGCTCCGGCAAAACCACACTGCTACGCGCGGCGATGGGACTCGTGCGTGCCTCGCGTGGCCGTATCACCTGGGGCGGCCGCGAGACCTCACCACCGACGCGTCGCGCCATTGTGTTGCAGCGACCCGTACACCTGCGCCGCAGCGTTGCCGGAAATGTTGCCTATGCGCTCGCCGCTGCGGGCGTGCCGCGCGCACAACGCGAACGGCGCGGCACCGAATTGCTGTCGCTGGTGGGGCTGCAGGGACTGGGTGGCCGCCCCGCGCGGCAGCTGTCGGGCGGCGAGCAGCAGCGCCTGTCACTGGCGCGTGCGCTGGCGCGCGATCCGGCGGTTTTGTTTCTGGACGAGCCGACGGCGAGCCTTGATCCCGTTGCCACCAAGGAAATCGAGGACATCGTGCGCTCCATTAGTGGCCGCGGCGTCAAAGTCGTCATGGCCACCCACGATCTTGGCGAAGCCAAGCGTCTTGCGGGTGAGATCGTGCTGCTGCATCGTGGCCGGATACTCGAAAGCGGGCGCGCGCAGGATTTCTTTGCGGCTCCAATGACCGACGAGGGCAGAAAATTCACTGCCGGAGAGCTGCTGGTCTAACCTTTCGGAAAATTTCTATGACAGACTTCAAGCCCAACCGCCGTAGCTTTATTGCTGCCGCCGCATTCAGCCTGGTCGCTTTTGCTGCGGCGCCGGGCGGTGCGCAGACGGAGCGATCAATCGTGGTCGCGTCGACCACGTCAACACAGGATTCGGGGCTCTTTGACTATCTGTTGCCGATCGTCAAGCAACAGACCGGCGTCACGGTGAAAGTCGTCGCGCAAGGCACGGGGCAAGCGCTCGACACCGCTCGGCGCGGCGATGCTGACGTCGTCTTCGTCCACGCAAAGTCCGAAGAATTGAAATTCCTCGCCGAGGGCGAAGGCGTGAAACGCTACCCGGTCATGTACAATGACTTTGTTCTGATTGGGCCACACAGCGATCCTGCAGGCATCAGGGGCATGAAGGATGTCGGCAAGGCATTGCAGAGCATTAAGGATCAGCGCGCGTCATTCATTTCGCGCGGTGATCGCTCCGGCACGCATCTCGCCGAGCTTAATCTCTGGCAGGATTCGGGCGTCGACATCGATAAGGCTCGTGGCCCTTGGTACAAGTCAATCGGACAGGGGATGGGGGCGGCGCTCAATACCGCCGCCGCGAGCGATGCCTACACTCTGTCGGACCGCGCCACCTGGATACACTTTAAAAACAAGGGCGACCTTACGATCCTGGTGGAGGGCGACAGACGCTTGTTCAACCAGTACGGCGTCATACTGGTGAATCCGAGTAAGCATCCCAATGTCAAGCAAGCGCTCGGACAGCAATTCATCGACTTTCTGATCTCGCCCGCCGGACAGAAGGCCATCGGCGCCTACAAGATCGACGGTCAGCAATTGTTCCATCCTAATGCCAAGGACGCCGGAGCATAAAATCGGCGCCGCGTAGCGCGCTACGGCGTGAGTTTCCGTGTTTGGGCCGCCCGCAAGAGGGCGCTGGAGGTAGGAGTTCATGTTTCGCATAGTTTCAGGCCTGCTGGGGATATCTGTGGCGATCTCCTCCGCTGCCGCCGCCGCGGTGCCGGCGTTACGCGTCTACGCGGCGGGAAGCTTGCGCGCGCCAATGACGGATCTTGCCAAGGCGTACTCGCACGCCTACGGCGCGCATATCGAATTTATCTTTGGCGGATCCGGCGGCCTGCGGGAGCGACTCGAGCAGGGCGAGCCGGGCGACGTATTTGCCTCCGCTGACCTGGGCAATGCGCAGGCGCTCACCGAAGCCGGCAAGGCTGGTCCGACGGTGCTGTTTGCCCGCAATCATTTATGCGCAATTGTGCGGCCCGGTCTTGCGGCCACCCCGCAAACACTGCTTGCGACGCTGCTCGACCCGGCCGTCAAAGTGGCGACATCGACGCCGAAGAACGACCCGGGCGGCGACTACGCGTGGGCCATGTTCCGAAAAGCTGATTCCCTGAAACCCGGCAGTCGTGCAGTGCTCGAAGCCAAGGCAGTCAAGATTGGCGCAGTACCCGGTTCGCTTGCCATCCCGCCGGGCACCTCCAATGCGGTAGCCTGGTTGTTTCGGGAAAAGCGCGCCGACATTTTCATCTCCTATTGCACTGGCGGCCCGGCTGCGGCCGCAGCATTACCCGGCGTGACAACTATCAGCTTGCCGCCGATGCTGGCGACGACCGCAAGTTATGCACTTACCGTCTTGAAAGGTGCCCACGAGGAGGCCGCGGCGCAGCTTGCACTTTATGTGCTCTCGCCGGCCGGCCAGAAGATTTTTGCGGATTACGGATTTGACGCGCCGCTTGTGCCCTGATGTTTCAAACTGGCGACTAGCGGCGACGTCGTTTGAGGAACCACGAGCGACTTCCCACAGACGCTGCCGCTACAGGCAGCAATGCGTGCCATCGGTTGAACAACCGGTGAATCCTTTGCGGGAGATGCGCGGCGCGCTGCCTCGCCGAGCGGGCGTCAATGCACGAAATGCCGGATCGCAAGCGTCAGCGACAAGCTCGTGACGCCGACCAGCAGCGCCACGGCGAATCCGGATGCGAGCGGCCGCCAGCCGATGCGCCACATCTGCGTGAATGAGACCGACAGTCCAACCGCCGTCATGCCACAGATGAGAAACAGCTCCGACGCATTTTGACCCGCGGTCGTCAGCGTCTGCCAGGTTGTCTCGAGGCCCGAGCCACGCGCGAGCGCATCGCCCAACGTGCGCAGCAGCACGAAGCCCACAAAGCCGAGCACAAACAGTGGCACCAGAGGCTCGCGCGCACCGCCCGCAAGTGGCGCCCCGCTCTCCGCGGAGGCGTTTCGTGCATCACGCGCAAACCACGCCGCCGCAGGCACCAAGAGCACGATCGACAGATTGCGCAAGAGCTTCGCGACGCTTGCGGCCGCGAGCGCCAGCGGCTGCGTGTGCTGCTGCGAATAGATGAGCGCCGCGCCAATCACCTGCGTCGTGTCGTGGATAGCGGTGCCGAGAAACACCCCTGCATACAGCGGAGTTGCAAGAAAGAAATGCGCCGCGAGCCACGGGTACGTCAGCATCGCGATACAGCCGAAGAGTACGACGCAGGTGATGGCAAACGCGGTCTCATCGTTGCGCGCGCGAATCGCGGGCGCCACCGCAATGACGGCGGTGCAGCCGCACACCGCCGTGCCGACCGCGAGCAGCACGGCAAGCCGTGGTGGCACGCCGAAGATCCGGCAGATCAGCGCCGCACCGCCCAGCGCCACGCAGATACAGGTGACGGCAACCGGCAGTGCGTTGGCTGCAATCGCACTTGCGCCGCTCAACGTCAGGCGCAAACCAACGAGTGCGATACCGGTGCGCAGGAGTCCCTTCATCACCCACTGCAGGCCTTCGGTTGCAACGCGCGGCACCCCGAGCGTATTGCGCCAGAGCATGCCGAGGACGACCGCACACATGACTGGACTGATTGGCAGTTTCGGTAAGCCGCCAAAGCCTCCGGCAAGCTCTCCGGCGAGCGCCCTGGCGAGGAGTGCAAGTGCAGCGGCCACGACGACGCCCGGCAAGGCGAGGCGCAGCCACAAAAAACCGGGAGACTGAACGCGCAGCAGCGGCTGCACGATTACGGCTTCAGAAGATCAGCGCGCAATGTGCCCGCAGCCGGCGCCGCGGATCGTTTGGTAATCATCAGCTCGTGCAACTCGCTTATCGCGCGGCTGCCGGTGCGCACGAACAAAAACGGCAGGAGCCCATGCAGCATGCAGGCGATTCCCGCGAGCACCATCCGTGCGCCGAACGCTGAAGCCCGGCCGAGGTGCTCACCATAGTTCTCCCCGACCGAGTCCGGATGAGCGGTGAACAACTTTATAATCTGCATACTTGGATCGTAATCCTAATGTTCGGCTACCGGGTTGCGTAGTTCACGAAACTAACCGGTTGTCGCGCAACGCTGTTGCAATTTTTCGGCTATTTCACGAATATCGTTGCGTGGATAAGCTCGACAGGAAAATTCTGGATCTCCTGCAGGAGGACGGGACGCTGACCGCAGCCGCCATTGCCGATCGGGTGGGCCTTTCCAAGGCGCCGTGCTGGCGGCGCATCCGGCAGCTGCAGGAGGATGGCGTCATCCGGCAGACGGTGGCGCTCCTTGATGCGCGCGCGGTCAACGTCGGAACCACGGTTTTCGTGACGCTGAAGACGGCCAACCATAGCGCCACCTGGTTCGAGCAGTTCGTCAGTTCGGTGCGCGAGATCCCGGAGATCACCGAGATCTATCGGATGAGCGGCGATGTCGATTATCTCATGCGCATCGTGGTGCCGGACATCGACGCCTACGACGTCGTCTACAAACGCCTCATTGCAAGCGTCGCGTTCCAGGATGTGAGCGCAAGCTTTGCACTCGAGACGATCAAATGCACATCCGCCCTGCCGCTCACCTACGTCAAACTGGATTGAGGTTGCGATCTTAGAGCGAGCGCAGAAAGTTGAGTAGATCCTGGGCCTCGTTGGCCGGCAGATTGTTGTAGCTTGCGACCACCGCGTTCGCCTCCGACGATTTGTACTTAGCGTCGCCATGACTTGCGTGCAGCTCGATCGCGAGCGCGAGATCCCTGGTGCGGCCATCGTGCAGGAAAAATATCCGCTGCCCGAGGCCCCACAGCGGCGCGGTACGAAATTCATCGCCGGCCGCGCCGCCCTGCTGAATATCATCGGCAAGCTGCGGCCCCATCTGATGCAGCGCCAGATCCGAGTACAGGTTGGCACGCTGATTGCGTAGCGCGGCGACATCGCTGTTGCCGCTCATAAGCGTCGGGGTATGACACAGACTGCAACCGCTGCTGACGAAGAGCTCCCGGCCGTGAATGATTGAAGCGGCGCCGCCGGGTGCGCTCATCGAGGGCGCGGGCGGCGCGAGAAAGCGCACGAAGATTCCCACCATCTCCGTGGAGCTCAACGCATTGACGCCTGAGGTTGCGCTCATGATCGTGTCGCTATTGGGTGCGGTGTCGGTTGCGCAGCCCGGCGTCTCGTCGCGCTCGGTCGGAAAGAGATCGTTGCTGATACCCATTTCGACGTTATAGGCCTCGCCTGCGAACATGAGCGCGGATGCGTTCTGCGCCTTCCAACCAAAGCGGGTGATCGTGCCGGTGTTACCACTGCGGTTGAAGCGGCCGACGATGCCAAGACGGCTCTTAAGCTGCGCATTGGCCGCAAGGTTGCTCACAAGCGTGGTTGAATCGATAGCCTCAATGAGACCATCGCCATAGGTCGGGGTGGGAATGCGCAGGCTGAGGTTGTGCTGCGCGAAGGTCGCGGCAAAATCATCCTGCGTAATGGTGCAATTGGCCGCATTACCATTGAAGTCGACGCGGCCGCTGACGACGAACAGCGCATGCACCCCGCCATCGGGCGTGCCATCCGGATTGAGTTTGAAGCGCGCCTCGCGGACCGGGCCGTTGGTCGTGATGAAAGAGGGCACGCTGTTTCTCGCTCCATAGGCGCTGGCGATGGCCACTTCCGGGTTAACAGCGGGGGATGAGCCCCCGACCGATGGCTGCGCATGACAGCCGGCGCATGAGTCGAGATTGAATCGCGGGCCGAGGCCATCGCCGATTCCTTCCGGGGTGATAAAAAGCGCCTGCGCAGCGGTGAAGTACGACGTCTCGTAGCTGTCCATACCGGCCAGTGGCGGACCCGCACCGGCAGCGCCCGAGCGCACGCCCGGATCGTGCGCTCGGGATAAGCTCGGCGCGGCAGGAGGCGCATCGCCCGCAAGTACGCATTCTGAAGAGGCGATGAGAAACGTCACTGTGCACACAAATGGTGCTGCACTGAAGCGCGCGTGCGTTTGCATAGTTGCTCCTGGGCAAGCACACCGCTCACCCCCGTACGCGGCAAAGCAAAACCTGTGCCGAGACGGTAAGCACCATGCAAGTAACTGATATTTTAGAATACATCGGCGCGCTTACCGACCCGACGCGCACTGGTGTACCCATAAAGCGTCGGCCGCCGCAGACGCAAATCGCAGCGCTTTTTTTAAGCCCTTGATTTTGCGCGCAAGCGCGTGTCGCGACGCGCGGACGGTTGCGCATTCAATTATCGCAGTGCGCGGCCAGGACATGGTGTGGACATCGGCGTTTAGGGCTCGAATCACAGCACCTGCGCGTGAAGCAAAGCCCGCGGATGACTTGTCGGGGCGCGCCGACTAAATGATACGATCACGCCCCTTTGGCGCGCTCGGCCCCGGCAACGTTCACTGTGCTATGTAAGCTCCATATGAAATCGGCCTTCACCATAAATCTGTTTATCGTAGCGACCGTTCCGGCGTTCATGCTCGGCTGCGCCAAGGCGCCCGCGCCCATGGCCATGCCGACGCCGCAGGTCACCTTCGTCACCGCGCACGCCGAACAGGTGCCGCTCATCCGCGATCTCGTGGGCAGACTCTCGGCTACACGTCAGGCCGACGTGCGTGCGCGCGTTGCGGGCGTACTCTTGAAGCGTGTCTATACCGAAGGCGCGGATGTGAAGCAGGGACAGACCCTGTTCCTGATCGACCCCAATCCGCTGAAGGCGGCATTGGATGCGCAGCTTGCGAACCTCGCCTCGGCCGAAGCCAGTGCGGCCAACGCCAAGGTCCTCGCCAAGCGTGCAACGGAACTGGCACCCGAGCACTACATCTCGCAGAACGATCTGGATAACGCCCGCGCCAACGACCGCACCGCCGCCGCATCCGTGCAGCAATTCCGGGCGAACGTGGAGCTCGCGCGCATCAACCTCGGCTACGCCAACGTGACCGCGCCGATCGCCGGGCGCGCCGGCCAACAACAGGTCACCGAGGGCGCACTGGTCGGACAGGGCGAGGCAACGCTGCTGACGACGGTCGAGCAGATCGATCCGATCTACGTGAACTTCAGTCAGGCGGTGGGCGATCTGGATCGCTTGAAGCGCGCTCAGGCGAGCGGCAGCGTCAAGCTCGTCGATCAGAACAAGGCGCAGGTGGATATCACGCTGCCCGATGGCACCCACTACGCCAAGAGCGGCATGCTCGATTTTTCCGATGCCGCAGTTGACAGCGCCACGGGCGCCGTGGCGCTGCGTGCGATCGTGCCCAATCCGGATCATGCCTTGCTGCCCGGCATGTTCGTCAATGTACGGGTCACGAGCGGTGCGCAAACGGCCTATCGCATTCCAACCACGGCGGTGCAAAGCGATGACACCGGCTTCTTTGTTCTGACCGTCGATGCGGACAACAAGGCGGTGGTCAAGCACCTGACGACCGACCGCCTGGACGGCGATGTTTGGATTGCAACCGGCGGCGTCGCCGACGGCGATCGCGTCATCGTTTCGGGTCTGCAGCAGGCGCGCCCCGGCAGCCCGGTGCAGGCGACGCCCTGGCAGGCGCCGGCAGCGGCAAAAGCTGAGGCGCCCGCGGGACCGGCCCAGTAGCCAAGAGAATCCGCGATGCCGCAATTCTTTATCGAGCGCCCGATTTTTGCGTGGGTGATCGCAATCCTGATCACGCTCTCGGGCTTGATCTGTCTGCGGCAACTGGGGATCGAGTCGTATCCGCAGATCGCCCCGCCGCAGGTCATCGTGTCAGCGACCTTTGCCGGCGCTAATGCCGATACGGTTGAGAAGACGGTGACGCAGATCATCGAGCAGCAGCTGAACGGCATCGATCACCTGCTTTACTTCAGCTCCATATCAAGTTCGAGCGGGGGTTCGACGATCACCCTGACATTCGATACCGGCACGAACCCCGATATCGCACAGGTGCAGACGCAGAACCGTCTGTCGCTCGCCCTGCCGCGCCTGCCGGCGGAAGTCACAGCGCAAGGCGTGACGGTCGCGAAAGCGAATCCCGGGTTCCTGATGGTCATCGCATTGAAGTCGGACGATGGCTCGCAGGATTCCTACGCGCTCAACAACGTGATCGCCTCGCGACTCCTTGATCCTCTGCAGCGCGTCCCCGGTGTCGGCTCGGCGACCCAGTTCGGCTCCGAATACGCGATGCGAATCTGGCTGAATCCGGCCAAACTGCAAGGCTATGGCCTTGGACCTGCGGCCGTTCTGAACGCGGTGCGCGCGCAGAACGTGCAATTCGCAGCCGGCGCGGTCGGCTCCGAGCCGTTGGTGGCGGGCCAGGGCGTCTCGGCAACCGTGCTCGCCGAAGGTCGCTTCACGACGCCGACGCAGTTTGAAGATGTGATTCTGCGTACCAATACCGACGGCACCACGGTGCGGCTGAAGGATGTCGCACGGGTTGAGCTTGGCGCCTTTCAATACGGCCGCGACACGCAGCTCGACAATCAGCCGGTGGCGGGTGTTGCGATTCAGCTCCTGCCGGGAGCGAATGCGCTGGCCGTAGCCGAGGCGGTGAAGGCGCGGGTCACGTCGCTGCAGGCGGGGCTGCCGCCCGGAGTGTCCTGGTTCGTTCCCTACGACAGTACCGATTTCATTCACATCTCCATCAACGAAGTCGTGAAGACGCTGGTTGAGGCCATGATCCTGGTCTTCATCGTGATGCTCGTGTTCCTGCAGAACCTGCGCGCCACGCTGATCCCGACGCTCGTGGTGCCGGTTGCCCTCATGGGCGCCTTCATCGGCATGTATGCCTTCGGCTTCACTATCAATCAGCTCACCCTCTTCGGCATGGTGCTGGCGATCGGTATCGTCGTTGACGATGCCATCGTCGTGATCGAAAACGTCGAGCGCATCATGCGCGAGGAGAAGCTCTCGCCCAAAGAGGCGACGCACAAGGCGATGCTGCAGATCACGAGCGCGATCGTCGCGATCACCTCGGTGCTGGCGGCGGTGTTTATCCCAAGCGCACTGCAGGGCGGCAGCGTCGGCGTCATCTACCGCCAGTTCGCACTCACGATTGCGGTCTCAACCGCGTTCTCCGCATTTCTCGCCTTAAGCTTCACACCGGCGCTATGCGCGAGCATGTTGAAGCCGACGCACGGCGCCCCGAACTTCTTTTTCAGGTGGTTCAACCGTGCGTTTGACTGGACCTTGAAGACTTATACGCGGCAGACGAGCTCGGCGGTCACGCGCGCGCCGGCCTGGATGGTTGGCTTCTTTGTCATCGTCGCACTGTGCGCGCTCTTGTTCGCGCGCCTGCCCGGCAGCTTCCTGCCCGAGGAAGACCAGGGTTATGCGCTGGCAATCGTGCAGCTGCCGCCGGGTGCGTCCATCGAACGCACCATCAAAGTCATGTCGAAGGTCGATGCGATCCTGAAGAAGGATCCGGCCGTGCAATACGTGTTTCAGGTGAGCGGTTTCAGCTTCGTCGGCGTCGGCGATAACGTGGGCCTGGCTTTCATTCGTCTGAAACCTTGGGACAAGCGCAAGACCAACGCCACCGATTTTATTAAACACTCGAACGGCGCGCTCTTCATGGGCCTCTCGGATGCCCAGGCCTTCGTCGTCAATCTGCCCACCGTGCAGGGCTTGAGCCAGTTTGGCGGCTTCGATATGTATCTACAGGACCGTGCCGGCGCCGGCCACGCGCGCCTTGTGCAGGCGCAGAATCAACTATTGGGTAAGGCGGCCGCCGACACGCACACGCTTGCCGGGGTGCATCCGAACGGTCTGCAGGATACGCCGGAGCTGAAACTCAGCGTTGATCGCGTGCAGGCGCAATCGATGGGGTTCTCGGCAACCGACGTCTATACCGCGCTACAGCTGATGCTGGCGCCCGTCTACGTCGATGACTTTTTCTATCAGGGTCGCATCCTGCGCGTCGTGATCCAGGCCGACGCACCGTTTCGCATGAATCCCGAAGCGATCGGGAATTTCTATCTGCCCAGCACGCTGGCCGCGGCACGCACGACCCCGGGCAGCGCGGCTACCGCGACCACCGCGCTCAATGGCGTGCCGATGGTGCCGCTGTCGTCGGTGCTGCATCCCTCCTGGGTCATGGGATCGCCGAGTCTCGTGCGCTTCAACGGCTATTCCGCCATCGAGATTCAGGGGCAACCCGCAGCGGGGAAAAGCTC
>DATCBZ010000357.1:0-8306 GCA_036511555.1 Steroidobacteraceae bacterium | reverse complement strand
GTGCCTGGATGCGCCGCTCGTGGAGGTCATGCGTGTCGCGACAACTCAATAAGGGCCTGACCCGTGCACGCACGCTCTTGTGCTGCGGCGCAAGCCTCTTGGGCATGAGCGCGCAACACGCCATTGGCGCGCAGGATGCGCCGTTGCCCTCTGCATTCGTTGCGAAATTTGCGATCGAGTGGCACGGCATCACCGCCGGATACTCGCAGCTGGAACTCACCCGCTCGGCGCCGAACACTTATACCTATCGATCGCGCAATCTCGCGCGCGGCATTTTCCGTCTCGCCTTTCCAGATGCAATAAGTCAAGTCAGCGAGTTTGTGCTGGTCGAGGGCGAGGTGCGGCCCTCGAGCTACCACGCTGACGATGGCTCGCGCGACTCCGGCAAGTCAGTGGATCTGAAGTTCGATTGGCAGGCGCGACGCGCCACGGGCAGCGCCGCGAACAAGTCGGTCGATATCGCCCTGGCGTCGGGTACGCAGGATCCCCTTTCGGTGCAGATCGCCTTGATGTGCGAATTGAGCGCCGGCCGGACGCCGAAGAGCTTCTGGCTGGTCGATAACACCGAGATAAAAGAATACCGCTACGTGCCGGAGGGCGCGGTGTCGCTCGATACGCCGCTTGGCAAACTTGCCACCGTCATCTACCGCAGTGAGCGCACGGGCTCGGATCGGTTGACGCGCCTGTGGCTGGCGCCTGCTCTGGGCTATCTGCCGGTGCGTGCCGAGCGCAGCCGCGCCGGCAAAATCGATTTCGCATTGAGCATCCGCGAGCTCACCATGCATTAGGCCTTCGGGAGCGTGACGCCCTGCTGCCCCATGTATTTGCCGCCGCGATCCTTGTACGAGGTTTCGCACACCTCATCGGCCTCAAAGAACAGCATTTGTGCAACGCCCTCGTTGGCATAGATCTTTGCCGGCAGCGGTGTCGTATTTGAGAACTCGAGCGTCACATGACCTTCCCACTCCGGCTCCAGCGGCGTTACGTTGACGATAATGCCGCAATTGTTAACGAAAACACCGGCTTGCAGCGCAAAATTACCTGCTTCCGGCACGCTCAGGCAGTACACGTCGTGTTCACCCGGAAGTTCATCAATTGCCACGACTTTGTGATTGCGGACCCCTCGGCCGCGAAAACTGGCGCTCACTTGCGGGAATCGGCGAAATACCGAGCGATCACACTCCAGTGCACGGGCGGCAGTTCGTATTGAGCCGGTATCGTCCAGCGCGCGTCGCACACTATCGGCATCGATTTCCGGACGCAGATTGATGTGTCGCGCTAGTGCGGCTTGCGCACGCCGACGCGACGGGTCACGGTCCGGCCACGCTTCCCGCACCGCGAGAGAATGGCGCTGACGCTCAGCCGGTTCAGAAAACCATGCAGGCGTGGCGACACGACGTGCCTCGCGCGTGGCGTCGGACGGATTACGGCGCGCCTCTAGCACCCGCTGCCGAATCTCCGCAACGCGCGTCTCGTGCCAGAAGTCTCTCGCACGTTGAGCTTGCGAGCGCGAGAACTGCCGACGCCATTGCTCATTGAGCGCCAGGCGCCCGAAGGCGGCGCGAATTGAGGCGCCGTGTTCATTAGGATCGAATTCGACTCCAGAGTTGAAGGTGTTGTGAAGCCGGATGCGTTCGGAGGATTTCAGGCACTCGATATTGGTCGGCTTGTTGTTGCGTCGACCGAAGTCGCGATGATGGCGGTGAGTTCCTGCCTGATTCCGGTACATCCCGTTGCGCACATTCCATTCGTCGGCCAGGCGATGGGTTGCCAGCAGATGCCCGTTAAGCGGTTGATAGACGGACTCATAGCCGCGCCGCAGGTCGCGATATAGCGGCATGAGCGAATCTCCGGGCCGAAGCTCGCCGGCGCTGGCGCGGCGTCCGTCGCGGCGCAGAAAAATGTGGTCTGCAGTTGCGTGAATGCGCGCCTGATTATCGAGCGTGATCTCCAGCAGTGCGTCCCTCGCGATGAATCGTGGCTTATCCAGCAGCGTCACGATGATCCGCCCGTTCGGGCCCACGCTATAGCCCCAGAATATTTCGCCACCTTCATGGCGGCGCGCCATGTCTTCGAGCGTGGCGCTGCTGCCATCGACCAGAGCGACGCGCGTATCGCCTCGAAAGCAGCGTGCATAAGTGGATTTTCCGAGGCATATGGTCAGTACACTGCGCGGTATGCGGAAATATTCCACGGTGCGCGCAAGTGCAAAGGAGTTCGGCGGAATGATGCAGACCTCGCCGACGAAATCGACAAAGCTCTTGGCGTCAAACGCCTTGGGATCAACAATTGTGGAGTTGATGTTGGTGAAGATCTTGAATTCGGGCGCACAGCGCACGTCATAGCCATAGCTCGACGTGCCGTAGGAAACGATTTTTTTGCCGTCCAACGCGCGCACCTGTTCGGCTGCGAACGGCTCGATCATGCGCCGCTCGAGCACGGTGCGGCGAATCCACTTATCGGACTTGATGCTCATCGGTGCGGACCTTCCATCCTGCTGTCAACTATCTTCGACGACAATTTTCGGAAACACGGTGCTGCGATCGCGTACGCGCTGCGACAGCGCCGCGGCCGCGCGGCGCGCCATCTGGAAATACGCTTGCGCGCGCGCTGAATCGGGGGCGGCGACCACGGTCGGCCGGCCGTCATCGGTTTCCTCGCGTATCCGGCCATCAAGGGGCAGCTCACCAAGGAGACGCACAGCGTACTGCTGCGCCATGCGTGCGCCGCCGCCAGCGCCGAACAGATGCTCGACATGCCCGCACTGTGTGCAGACATGCACACTCATGTTCTCAACGATGCCGAGAACCGGCACCGAGACCTTCTCGAACATCTTGAGCCCCTTGCGGGCGTCGGCGAGCGCAATGTCCTGCGGCGTGGTGACAATGAGGGCACCGGCCACCGGCACCCGCTGCGACAGCGTCAATTGGATATCGCCGGTCCCGGGCGGCATATCGACCACGAGATAGTCGAGCGTGCCCCAGTCGGTCTCCGACAGAAGCTGCGTCAGCGCCTGGGTCACCATGGGCCCACGCCACACCATCGGCTGCTCCTGGTCCACGAGAAAGCCAATGGACATGGCCGCGATTCCGTGGCCGACGAGAGGCTTTAAGCGCTTGCCATCCGGGGAGCTTGGCCGCTGGCCCTCCAGTCCGAGCATCAGCGGTTGGCTCGGGCCGTAGATGTCGGCATCGAGAATGCCGACCTGCGCGCCTTGCGCCGCCCAGGCGAGCGCCAGATTTACCGCCACGGTGGACTTGCCGACCCCGCCTTTTCCCGACGCCACGGCTACAATGTTTTTGATGTTACCCAGAGGTTGCAAGTGCCGCTGAACCGCGTGCGCGCGAATATTCGCGCTAAGCTCGATTGCAAGCGGCAGATCGATCCCGGCCTTGCGCAGGTGCTGTTGCAGGGCGGCGATGAGTTCTGCGTGATAACCGCCAACCGGAAATCCCAGCGCAAGCTCCGCGACATAGCCCGCGCCGCGCGCACTGACGGCGCGTATCGCGCCTGCCGCCCCCAGCGATTCGCCGAGATACGGGTCGATGTACCCTTCGAGGGCGGATTGCAGGCGTGCAAGATTCGAGTTGTCAGACATGTGAGCGCGTTGGCAAGCGGGGGCCGCGAATATGGCATAATCCTCATGCGCTCGCTTCGCCACTGGCCAAGATGTTTGCGCGCAACAGGTCCTGTTCTGCTCCTTCACCCTATGCCGCACCTTCATGGAAGTCAGACGGCTGGGCGGGACTTGCGCGGGAACCATTTCCAACGGAAAGGCTGAATGAGCTTTTTCACGAATTTCCGCGCCGATCGCCTAATCGCAGAGATCCGTGCGTCGACCAACCCGGCGAGCGCGGCTACACAGAAGGCGATCGCCAAGCTCAAGGGGTTGGGGCCGGGCGCGCTTGAGCCGATCTTCGGCGCGCTCCCCGATGCGGACAAGAACTCAACGGTAGGCTTCGTTGAGGCGCTAAGCGGCCTCGTCAGCGCGAAGTCCTTCCCGATCTTCGTGCGCGGTCTCATCGAGGGCAGCCCGCGGGTGATCGCCGGAATCGCCTGGGCGCTGACGAGCAGCCGTAACTATCCCCCGCACCTGCTCATCGAGGCCCTTGCAACGCCCGGCATCTCAAAGTCGGCCGTGCTCGATATCATCATTGCCCAGAAACAGCGCTTCAGCGTGCGCGACCTCTTGCAAGCCGCCTACGCCCAGGAGGCCAATGAAAAGGCAGCCCTGTTCCGCCTGGTCGGCGAGGTGGCAGACGTACAAGCGATCCCGGAGCTCATCGGCCGCCTGCAGGGCAAGGATCCGATCAGCCGGGTCCACATCATCAATATTCTCGCGCGCTTCAACACGCGTGAAGTGCAGACGGCACTGCAGACGCTGTTGAGCGACCCGAACAAGCTCATTCGGGGCGCGGTGCTCTCGGCGCTGCAGCGTTCCGATGGGCCGATCGACGTCGAGCGGGTCTGCGCCTTGTTGCGCGACCCGGAAATAGACGTTCAGAACAAAGCCATCGACGTCATCATCAAGGCGAATCACCCGGCAACGATCAAATACCTGATCGAGATCCTGAAGGACGAGAACGAGTACGCGCGCCGCGCGGCGGTCGAAGTACTGAATGAGGTGGGCACCGCCGCCTCGGTGAAACACCTGCTCGCCGCCATCAAAGACAGCGACTGGTGGGTGCGCAGCCGTGCCGCCGACGCCCTCGGCAAGATCGGCGGCCCGAAGGTCATCGAGGCTGTGATCCAGCTCGTGCGCGACAAGGATGACGACATCCGGCGCGCGGCCATCGAGATTCTCAACCAGACCAAAGATGAGCGCGCGGTGGATGAGCTCATCCGTGCGACCCGCGATTCAGATTGGTGGGTGAGCGAGCGCTCGATTGACGCGCTGGCGGAGATCGGCAGCAAGAAGGCGCTGCCGCGCCTGACGGAGATGCTGCAGACCGGCAACGCCAAGCAACTGCCGGTCGTGGTGCGGGCTTTGGGCCGCATCGGCGATGCCAAGTTCGTCGACTTGCTGCTGCCTCTCATGGCGCGCCCGGAGCGCGAGGTGCGCATGGAAGTCATCCAGGCGCTCGGCAAGCTCATTGACGATAAGCGCGCCGACCAGCTGCGCGCGGAACTGCAGAATCAGGCGGCATCCGCCGATCAGACCATGGCGCGAATGATCCAGGCGACCCTTGCTGATCTGGACAAACGCCTCCTCGGCAGCAGTTTGACGCCGACGCCGGCGGTCATGCCGCCGACGCTGCGCGCGCCCCAGCTCGCGCAACCGCCGGCGCACGGCGAATCCGCACGCACTCTCCTGCTCTCCGATGCGGCTCTGCAGGCGGCGACCAAGGCTGCCGAGGCCGCCGCGGCGCGGCTTGATATCTCGACGCTCAAGCCCGGCGACATCATCGAGGGCCGCTACAAATATATCGACAAGATCGGCCGTGGCGCTTTCGGCACGGTGCTGCTGATGGAGGACACGGTTGTGGATGAGCGGCTCATCTTGAAGTTCCTGAACCCGAACGTCTCGGGCGACGAGGAGGTGATGAAGCGCTTCGTGCACGAGCTGCGCTACTCGCGCAAGATCACGCACAAGAACGTCATCCGCATCTATGACTTTCTGTACATCCAGGGCAATTACGCGATCTCGATGGAGTACTTCCCCTCGCACACGCTCGGTGCCGAGGTGGTCAATGAGAAGCCGATGGATCTGAAGCGCGCGGTCGGCTTCGGCATCGACCTTGCAACCGGCATGACGGTTGCGCATCAGGTAGGCATCGTGCATCGGGACTTGAAGCCCGCCAACGTGCTCATCAATCAAGAGGGGCTTCTAAAGATCGTGGACTTCGGCGTCGCCGCCGCGCAGCGCGAGGGCGACACGCAGCTTACCAAGACCGGGTATGTGATCGGCTCGCCAAAGTACATGGCGCCCGAACAGATTCTCGGCAAAAAGGTCGACGCGCGCGCGGACATTTACGCAGTCGGCGTCATCCTCTACGAAATGTTGACCGGCGTACCACCGTACTCGCGCGGCGATCACATGGCGGTCATGTATCAACACGTGCAGGGCAAGGCCAAGGTCGCCAAAGAGGTCAACCCGGCACTGCCGCCGGCATTGAGTGATCTCATCATGAAGTGCATGGCGGTCGACAAGACCAAGCGCTACCAGACAATGGAGGAGCTCAAAAGCGCCCTCGAGCAGCATCTGTAGGGCGCACGGCAGCGCCTTCGGGGCAGAGATGCTTGCGAAACTTCGTGCACTCGTTCAAGTTTCCCGCCTTCGCTGCTTGATTCGACCACCCGGGCACGTTAAACACCGGGGATACTTCCAGGAAGGGGGCGCACCGTGGCGCGCATAGACGCGTTCCTCAAACTCGGCACCCAGCAGGGATGCTCAGATATACACCTTGCCGTCGGCGTGCCGCCGATGCTGCGCCTGCACGGCGATCTCATGCCGATCAAGTTCCGGGAACTTCGGGCGGCGGAGCTCGAGGGCTATATCACCGAGGTGCTGACGCGCTCGCAGGCGGAGATCTTTGCCCAAGGCAACGATCTTGATTTCTCCTACGTGTCCGAAGAGGGTGGGCGCTTTCGCGTCAATGTATTTCGTAAGGAGACGGGCATCGGCGCAACCTTTCGTACCATTCCGGCCGAGGTCCCGACGCTCGAGAAACTCGCCCTGCCGCCGATCGTGACCAAGCTCTGCGACTATCACCAGGGCATGGTGCTCGTCACCGGCTCAACCGGAACGGGCAAATCGACGACGCTTGCAGCGATGATCGATCATCTCAATAAGAGCCGCCGCGTCAACATTATCAGCCTGGAAGATCCGATCGAGTTCGTTCATCGCAGCAAGATGAGTCAGGTCATCCAGCGCGAGCTCGGCACGCACATACCCACCTTCGCCGAGGGCGTGCGCGCCGCCATGCGCGAGGATCCGGACGTGATTCTGGTCGGTGAGCTGCGCGATGCCGAAACCATCAGCATGGCCATGACCGCTGCGGAAACGGGGCATCTTGTGTTCGGCACGCTGCACACGACCGGCGCGGTCAAGACCATCGATCGCATCATCGACGCCTTGCCGGTCGAGGAGCGCGAGCAGACCAAGAGCTTCCTCGCACAGAGCCTGCTCGCAGTCGTTACGCAAATACTGGTGAAGTCCGCGGACGGGCGCGGCCGGCGCGCGCTCTGCGAGATCATGGTGATGACGAAGGCGATCGCTAAACTCATTCAAACGGACCAGACGCATCAGATTCCCACACAGCTGCAGACCGGCCGCGAGTACGGCATGCAGATGCTCGATCAGGCCCTGCTTGCTGCCATTACGGCGAAAGAGATCGATCCGGATGATGCGTACCATTACGCAACGGAAAAACGCCTCTTCCAGAGGTTCGTGACCGACACCAGTCTTTTGCCGAAGCTCGATGCCTCAGCCTCCGGAACCCGCATCGGCCCTGGACCTACTTCCACGGGAACGCGGATCGGCCCAGGGCCGGCCTCCTCGTCTTCCTGAAGCATTCACGTGGCGGCCATTGATGCATTCCTAAGTGAAGTCATAGAGCGGCGCGGCTCGGATCTGCATTTCATCGCCGGCGACCCGCCGCGCATCCGCCTCTACGGGGACCTGGGGCCGCTGCGGCCCGAGCGGCTCGAGCCGACCTTTGTCAAAGAGGCGCTGTACGAGATCATGCCGAAGCCGGCGCTCGATCGCTTCGAGTCGAAAGACGGCGCCGACTTTGCCTACACGCTGCCCGATAAGGGGCGCTTTCGCGTCAATGTCATGCGGCAGCTGAACGGCGTGGGCGGCGTGTTCCGCGTCATTCCCTCCAAAGCACTCACGATGGATGAGCTCAAACTGCCGCAAGCGGTGCGCGAGATGGCGCGCGCCACCAACGGGCTCATTCTGGTGACGGGCAAAACCGGTTCCGGAAAATCAACGACGCTCGCGGCGATGGTTGATGACATCAATTATCGCGTCAAGGGCCACATCCTCACGATCGAGGATCCGATCGAGTTCGTACACCAGAGGAAGAACTGCCTCATCAGCCAGCGCGAAATCGGCGTGCACAGCGCAAGTTTTGCAAACGCGCTGCATTCGGCCCTGCGCGAGGACCCGGACGTCATTCTGGTGGGCGAGCTGCGCGATCACGAAACCATGAGCATCGCGGTCACGGCGGCCGAGATGGGCATTCTCGTCATGGGCACGCTACATACGAACGGGGCTGCGCAGACGGTGGATCGGCTCGTCAACGCGTTTCCGTCCGACAAGCAATCGCACGTGCGCACGATGCTTTCGACCTCGCTGCGCG
>DATCBZ010000356.1:0-2769 GCA_036511555.1 Steroidobacteraceae bacterium | reverse complement strand
TGGGACGGGTGACCGGGGAGTGTCGGTAATGGCGGCGTTTCAGCGCGAGATTCTGGTGCGCTTTGGGCACTGCGATGCTGCGGGCTGGGTTTTCTACCCGCGCTATTTCGAAATGATCAGCGACTTCGTCGAGGACTGGTTCGAGGACGGTCTGGTAGCCAGCGCACCGGGGCTATTTCATCACAAGAAGATTCTGACTCCTTCAGTGCATTTCACGGTCGATTTCAATAAGCCGACCCGCTACGGCGAACGGCTGACCTTTAACCTGTGGACCATCAAGCTCGGCCGGTCCTCATGCGAGCTGCGCATCGAGGCCTCCCACCAGGGCGAACAGCGCATGCGCGCAAAGCAGGTCCTGGTCTTCATCTCCGCAGCGTCCGCACGCGCGACCGCCATTCCGCCGGAGCTCCTAAGCCGAATGGCGCGCTTCTCGGTGGATCCCGGAAAAGCGCCGGCAAAGGCCCGAAAAGCGCGAACAGCTGTAAAGTCCACGTAGTGAGGCGCGCTGCCGAGCCAGAGTGTTCCAAGTTCGCGCACCGTGAATATGCTGCCCGTGGCCGGGTTGTCTCCTTACTAAGACATTATGTTTGTCGCGCTGACACCAATAAGATTCACTTGGCAGCAAGTTACGTTGGGACTGCCGCCGCGGCGGGCGTCCTCTCGTACCGGCAAGCTCGCACCCATCCGGGTGACGCGTACTGAGCCGATTCGCTGCATTTTTCTCGAAGCTAGCCACAGCAAAAAAGCGCGGAACAGGTGCATAAGCAACGTGTACAGGGGCACATACCACGGGATTAGCAACCGACGACGGACGCACTGGCATGCGGTCGCTGTAAGCATCGTGACTATGGCCCTCGCCAGCTGCACCGCAGTGCGCACCCCGATTGCCCATACGACAGCGCCTCCGGATGCGCCGCCCATCGCCGCCGAGCCCGCAGCGACCGTGTCGAGCATCCCTGCACCAGCCGCTGCGTCGCGAGCACCGGAAGCACCGACGCCGCCCGAGGCGCCACCGCCCACCCACGCTGCAACACCGCAATCTGCGCCGATACAAGGTGCAGAGGCGAGAGCCGTTGCGCCCGTCCGCGCCGAATCCAGACCACAACCGGCGGCAGCGCCGCGCGCCAATACTGCAAAATCGGCACCGCCGGCGAGGAACGGCGCAAGTTTTGCTGCGCCCCCGGTAGAACACACGGCGCCAGCGGCACGCGAGTCCGCCGTGGTTGCCGAGAAGCCGCCATCTCTTGATCTCGCCGCACTTGAGGGGCGCTTACGGGATACGCACGCGATCGGCGTGTTCACGAAGCTTTCGCTAAAGAATCAGGTCGACGATCTACTCGAGCGGTTCCGGGCATTCCATCGCGGCCAGAACAAAACATCCCTCGCGCAGCTGCGTCAACAGTATGATCTGCTGCTGCTGAAGGTGTTAAGCCTGCTGCAGGACAGCGACCAACAGCTAGCCGCATCAATCTCATCCTCGCGAGAAGCAATTTGGGGCATTCTTACCGATCCACAGAAGTTCGCAAAAATCTAACTTCAAAGTTTTTGGAAATTCTCTATGAGCCAGCGCATCTTCATTCTTGCCCTTACCTTATCTGCATTGGCGGGCGTGGCGCCCGCGGCCACCGACGCGGGCCTGGGTAACGACCTTAAGGCGACGATCGCGCTACAGGGATTTCCCTGCGATCAGATTACGAGCTCCAAGCGCAATGGCGACAGCGACTACGTGGCTACGTGCAAGGATGGCAACCGTTATCACGTATTCGTAAATCCGCAGGGGCGGGTCGTCGTTCAAAAGCAGTAGGTTCAGGCAAGGCGAATTGGGGGATTGAAGGCTTCCGAGGCGCGAGAGCCGAGGGAAGCCTGTCCCGGGCGCCATACAGTTTCTGCAAAGTCGACGCTCGCGCTCACGAGCTTCGGTTCACTCCTCGCGCTGCGACTGCAAACGAGCCGTCGTCAACCGTGTGGGACCTGCATCGTTGTATTGAATTGCTCTGGGAGTGCGGCCGCGCGGACGTTGCACCGACGCCACCGTTATCCGCGAGCAGTCAGAGGAGAGGATAAAGATTGCCAGGAGAAAACCCATGTTGCCTGTGACTCATCTTACGGTCTCATCGCGGTACCGCGAGGCGCCTGCACGCCGACTCACCGCTTGGCGGCCGGTACTTGCGCTCGCCCTGCCTGCGATCCTCGCAAGCTGCGGTGGCGATGACCACTGCTTCAACTGCTTTGTCACGCCGGTCGAATATTCACGTGGCGTTGTGAGTGCGGATTTCAACGGCGACGGATTCGCCGACGTGGTCGCGCTCAGTTCCGTACAACCTCCGGTGTTAGTCAATTCCTCGAACCTCAAGGCTTACCTCTCAACGTCGGCAGGTGAATTCTTGGCGCCGACGCTCACGCCGGACGGCAACAGCCCGTTGTACCTTGCGACCGCTGATATCAACGGCGACGGCGTTGAAGATATCGTCACAGCGAGCTTTAATAATGGTGCACTGAGCGTATTCCTCAACAACAAACTCACTCCCGGCACCTTCAATCCGCCATTGGTGCTCGCAAGTCCCGGCGCCTCACAGGTCGCGATCGCGGATATGAACGACGACGGATTGCGCGACCTCGTCTCGGCCGACTTCAATGTGTCTTTATTTCTGCAGACCTCTTCGGGTACGTTTGCCGCGCCTATTAGTCTGTATTCTGGCGGCGCAAACTGGGTGGCGCTCGGGGATTTGAACGGTGACGGTGCACCTGATGTGGCGCTCACCGACAATG
>DATCBZ010000355.1:0-2995 GCA_036511555.1 Steroidobacteraceae bacterium | reverse complement strand
CCTCGAGCGAGTGGAAGCTCACGACCGCAAGGCGCCCGCCCGGTGCCAGCACGGCCAGCGCCGCCTCAAGAGCGCGCGCGAGCGCCGCGAGCTCATCATTGATGAAGATCCGCAGCGCCTGGAAAGTACGGGTCGCGGGATGTTTCCCCGGCTCACGCGTACGCACCGCGCGCGCCACCAGCGCCGCAAGTTCACTCGTGCGCGTGAGCGGCTGCTCCTGTCGCGCCGCCACGATCGCATTCGCGACGCGGCGCGCGAAGCGCTCCTCGCCCATATCCGCGATCACCTCGCGAATCTCGTCGACGCCCGCCCGAGCGAGCCAGCCCGAGACGGGTTCGCCCCGTGTCGTATCCATGCGCATATCGAGCGGGCCATCCGCGCGGAAGCTGAAGCCGCGGGCCGCGTCATCAAGCTGCGGCGAGGACACGCCGAGATCGAAGAGCACGCCGCGGCACGGGCGGCCGAGCGAGTGTGCCGGCACGAGCGACCCAAGCTCGGTAAACGACGCGTGGAGGAGCGTAAGCCGCATTTCGTCGGCAAAGCGCAGGCGTCCGGCCGCAATGGCTTGCGGATCCTGGTCGAGCGCGAGCACGCGACCCTCTCCACCCACGGCCTCGAGTAGGCGTGCCGTGTGGCCCCCGCGCCCGAATGTCGCATCGACATAGTAACCACCTGCTTCGACCGCCAACGCCGCAAGCGCCTCCTCGACCAGAACGGCGGTGTGCTCGCTCGTCATCGATGGCGCTCAACTGTCCTCGTGGCCGCGCCTGCAGCGCGCCCCCGTACAAATGGCGGCGCGAAGCGCCCCTTCGAAGCGCTCCGTCCGCACTGACACATTTCAATCTTCGACGCGCTTCCTATAAGGAGAGCGAATCGAGCTCTGAGGGCAGATCGGTGACCGCCTCTTCGCTTGCGAGCCAGAAGTCGCGGCGCTGAATCCAGCGCGCCTCGTCCCAGAGCTCGAAACGATTGCCCTGACCGATCAACATCGCGTGCCGCGTGAGGCCTGCGAATTCGCGTAGTTCAGTCGGCAACAACAACCTGCCGTGTGAATCGAGGGTGAGATCGGTCGCATAGCCGACCATGAGTCGCTGTAACCTTCTGGCTTGCGGGTGCAGGCTCGGCAGGTTCATGAGCTTGACCTGGGTTTTTTCCCAGTCAGGCAGCGGGTACAGGAGAAGGCACTGATCGCGATCAACCGTGAGCACCACACGTCCCTGGGACTCCCCAGGCGTGTGCTCGGCGATTTGTTCTCGAAACCGGTTGGGGATGACCATCCGGCCCTTGTCGTCCAAGGTGACCTTTGCTGCGCCGCGAAACATGGTCTTGGGCGTTCAATTCCACCCATCCTCCCCCACTTCTACCCACTTCGCGCCACTATAGAAATTACGTGCACGCTATGTCAATCACGAAGAGTGAGAGATACGTCGCAGTCGCCAGGATTATGTTTATTTAAACAGTCGTGCGGCGCGTCATTATTGATCTGCAGCGCGCGCAGCGGAAAAAAGGAGCCGGCCTGTAAGCCGGGTTCTGTCTAGGGCAATCATTCCTCTGGGACTCACGTCGCCGTGAACCTCAAGCGGCCTACCCGGAAGCGCGTGCGGAATGACGCTGCGGCCCTTGTTGCCAAGCACCGCTGCTTCCCTATTTGGCCTTGCATCAGGTGGGGTTTGCCGTGCCGTCGCGTGTTACCACTGACGCGGTGCGCTCTTACCGCACCATTTCACCCTTACCGGCACCGTTTCCGGTGCTTAGGCGGTTTACTTTCTGTTGCACTTTCCGTGGGCTCGCGCCCCCCAGGCGTTACCTGGCACCTTATCCGACGAAGCCCGGACTTTCCTCCACACTCCACCAAGAAATGCAGCGATTGCCCGGCCGACTCCAACGCTCAAGTTAGCACGCGCCGCCGGCAACTTCTCTCAATCATGGGAAATGGCGAGCGCCATCGCGTAGGCCTCACTCCTTTTGGCGCCAGTCAGTTGCGCCGCGAGCGCCGCAGCCTTGCCCGGCGGCAGCGCTTTGAGAAGCAGCGTGACGGTGCGCTTAAGATACTGCGGATCAACGCGCGCGCTCACCGGCGCTGCGCCCTGCACGACGAGCGTGATTTCCCCGCGGTCAAAGTTCTCTTCAGTCGCGGCGCGACCGGCGAGCTCGCCGAGCGTGCCGCGGTAGATCGTCTCGTGCACCTTGGTGAGCTCGCGCGTCACGACTGCCGCGCGGGCCGCGCCAAACACGCGCGCCAAGTCAGCAAGCGACTCGGCAATGCGGTGCGGTGCTTCAAAGAAAACGAGCGTGCGCGTCTCCCCCGCAAGCATCTCCAATGCCGTTTGCCGTTCGCGCGTGCGTGCCGGCAGGAACCCCTCGAAACAAAAGCGTGCCGTCGGCAGTCCGGCAACCGCGAGCGCCGCCGTGATGGCGGACGGTCCGGGAATCGTGCGCACCTCAAATCCCGCGGCGATGACCGCGCGCACGAGCTCAAAGCCCGGATCGGATAGGAGCGGCGTACCGGCATCGCTCACGAGGGCGACGATCTCGCCTGCCGCCAGGCGCGCCAGCACCTGCGGCACGCGGCGTGCTTCGTTGTGCGTGTGCAGGGACAAAAGAGGCTTCGCCACGCCAATCGAATTTAAGAGGATGAGCGTATGACGGGTGTCTTCGGCGCAGATGAGATCGGCAGCCGCGAGCGCCTCGCGCGCGCGCGTCCCAAGATCGCTTAAGTTTCCGATCGGTGTTGCGACGAGGTCGAGCCGGCCCATTGGTTTCTTCACTATACTTCTCATACGGCCGCGCCAGCCGCGGCGGCTCGAACGGGCATCCTGCCTCTGCACGAAAGGTCGCACATCCTCATGTTTAACGCCCGCTCTGTTCTGCGTTGGAGTGCGACGGCGGCCCTTGTCCTCTTGACGGGCTGCTCGCTCGTGCAGACAACCCCGGAACCTGCGCCGGTTGCGGTGCCGCCGCCCGTCGAGCAGCCGCACGCCCCGCCAGCAGCGCC
>DATCBZ010000354.1:0-2391 GCA_036511555.1 Steroidobacteraceae bacterium | reverse complement strand
CTTCGCAAGCACAAATGGATGATGGTAGGCCTCGCGACCCAGCATGACCCCGTCGCTCCACGTCAGCGCCTCAAGTACCGCATCCGTCGCAGTAAATCCGCCGTTGACGACGATAGGCAGGGCGGGAAACGCACGCTTAAGCTTTCGAACGATGTCATATCGCAGCGGCGGAATGGCCCGGTTTTCCTTCGGCGACAACCCCCCGAGCACGGCCTTGCGCGCGTGCACGATGGCCCGCGCACATCCCGCATCGGCAATGGACGCGACGAAATATCGCAGCGCCTCGAACTCGCTCTCGTTGAAGTCCGCAATCGAAGCCAGTGCATCGCGCTCTTGGCGCTCAACGACACCAATGCGCATCTTCACCGTCACCGGCACCTGCACCCGCGCACACATCGCCGCCACGCACTCTGCCACTCGCGCAGGCTCACGCATCAAACAAGCGCCAAAGGCGCCGCTCGCCACACGATCGCTCGGGCAGCCGCAGTTCAAATTAATTTCACAGTAGCCTGCCGCTTCGCCCGCCGCCGCCGCATCAGCTAATTGCGCCGCTTCGCTCCCTCCGAGCTGCAGTGCGACGGGCTGCTCTTCGGGATCAAATGCCAACAGGCGCTGCCGATTGCCGCGCAAAATGGCAGCCGCTGTGATCATCTCCGTATAGAGCAGAACGTCCGGAGAGAAACTGCGAAGAAAATAGCGGCAATGCCGGTCGGTCCAATCCATCATGGGCGCAACGGCTATCCGATAATCAATGGCTTGGACTGATCGCGGCGCGAACATAGCATCTTTCTCGACTGGCGTCATCATTTCGGATCATTCATAATACTGTCTGTATCACTCGTAATCACTATGCGAGTGCTCCAGGAGTGCTCCAAACGATGGCTACTTTCACTATGCGTAACGGCCGCTACCGCGCCGTCGTGCGCAAGAGCGGCCATCGGCACTGTGAGACGTTCGGCAGCAAGGCCGCCGCGAAGGCATGGGCCGACAAAATCGAAGCGCAGATTGACGAGTTGCGCGCGTCAGGCGTCATGCAGCCTCGGGGAATCACGCTCGCAGACCTAATCGATCGATACACTCTCGAGCTCTACCCGCTGAAGCCATGGGGACGCAGCAAATCGGCCGACCTCGCCCGCCTGAAAAAGGAGCTTGGTCATCTCCCCGCCGGCGCCCTCACAAGTTATCACTTCACAGAGCATTTTCGGAAACGGCACCAGGAAGGCGCTGGCGCTGTCGTGATCAGCTCGCAGCTTGGGTATCTCGTTGGCGTATTGCGCACCGCCCGGACGCTCTGGAGTCTGGACGTGGCACTGTCGGCCGCAGTCGACGCGCGCACGGCACTCCAAAAGATTCGCCTGGTCGGCAAGTCGCAGCAGAGGGAGCGGCGTGTGAGCGATGCCGAGTTCAGGCAACTCGTCGCGTACTTTAACAATCGGCCCAGCGCGGTACCGATGCCGGAAATCCTGAAGTTCTGCCTCGCAACCGGCATGCGCATCTCCGAAGTCTGTCGGCTGGAATGGGCGGACCTCGATATGAAGGCGAAGACCGTTCTCGTCCGCAACAGAAAGCACCCACAGGACCGTATCGGCAATGATCAGACTGTGCCTCTACTCGCCGCGACCGGCCATGATGCTTTCAAAATAGCCAAGCGGCAGAAGCGCAAGAGCTCGCGCATCTTCCCGTACAGCAGCAGGACAGTCGGCACCTATTTCACGCGCGCCGTTACCGCGCTCGGGCTCGGCGATCTCCACCTCCATGATCTGCGGCACGAGGCAATCAGCCGTCTATTTGCAGCCGGATACAGAATTGAGCAAGTAGCACTCGTCAGCGGCCATCGTGACTGGGCAATGTTGAAAAGATATACGCACGTTAAAGCTGCAGATTTGCATCAAAAAGAGCGACGCCGCCTATGAACCCACGAGAGATGGTGGAATTAATGAAAATGCTCATCCCGCCGCAGCAATTGGAGGCCGCGGGCTCAAGCACAAGCGGGAAACGAGGGCGCCCACGTAAGCCCAGGCCTGTCGCCTCCGATGACCCTTTGGGACTTTTAAAATATCCGTCGGCTATTCAGAGGTTCTCTCGCGGCGCAATAGTCAAACTACTTTGCGTTTTTGCAGACCCTGCGTTTGAGCCTGACCCGCCCTCGAAGTGGGCTCGCGGAATGCTCAACGGTTTGGAGGCCGGTAGTGTCGACGACGTCATAGCCAACGCTATGGCCTGGATTGTTTATGAACACCGCTTGGTGTGTATCTTGGGGCTGCTATTCGAGGCCAAGCGGGACTCTGACAAGCGCCGCGGCACGCGACGCCCCAAGCGTTCTCGCGTTATTGAGGTTGACCGGGCGCTCGCTGCTTTCTGTGCCAAAAACGCTAGAGACATTATTAAGGA
>DATCBZ010000353.1:0-5020 GCA_036511555.1 Steroidobacteraceae bacterium | reverse complement strand
GGGCATCGCCGCCCACTGGAAATACAAGACCGGCGGCGATGTGGAGAGCATGCAGCAGGAGCGGGCGCGCGAGTGGCTCTCGCACCTCGTCGCCTTGCAGGAAGGCGGCAGCTCCGAGGAGTTCCTGGAGAGCGTCAAGGTCGACCTGTTTCCCGACAAGGTGTATGTCTTTACGCCGCGCGGCTCGATTCTGCGCTTACCGAGCGGCTCAACCGTCGTTGATTTCGCCTACGCCGTACACACCGATGTGGGCAACCGCTGCGTCGCGGCGAAGATCGACCGGCGCCTCTCGCCGCTGCGCACGGTGCTGCGCAACGGCCAAACGATCGAGATCATCACCGCCAAGGGCGCGATGCCCAATCCTTCCTGGGTCAATTTCGTCGTGACTGCCAAGGCGCGCAGTGCCATCCGCCACTATTTGAAGAGCCTAAGGAGAAGCGAGGCCATCGGGCTCGGTCAGCGTCTTCTCGATCAAGCCTTGGGCGAATTTGATTTGTCGTTGAAGGAAGTGTCGGCGGCGTCGCTGCAGTCCGCGTTCGGCGAGCTTGGCATGACCGACTTGGATGAGCTCTATGAGAAAGTGGGCCTCGGCGAGCGCCTCGCGCCGCTCGTCGCACGGCGCCTGCTGCCGGTGGGGCCGACGCACGACGGCTCCGGCGCACCGCTGCCGCTTGCCATCGCCGGCGCCGAGGGCCTGCTCGTCACCTCGGCGCGCTGCTGTTTTCCGATTCCCGACGACCCGATCTTTGCGTTTCTCTCAAGCGGCCGCGGCATCGTGATCCACCGCGAGACCTGCGTGAACGTCGAGGACTACAGAAAGCACCCCGAAAAGTGGTTGCCGGTGACCTGGCAGAGCGCCGCGGATCGGCACTTCAGTTCCGAGATCCGCATCGATGCCGCCAATCGCACCGGCGTGCTGGCGGCGGTCGCGGCCGCGATTGCCAGCACCGACACCAACATCGATCATGTGACAGTTGAGACGCGCGATGACGATGTTTCGGTGCTGATATTTGAGATCAAGGTGCGCGATCGCAAACATCTTGCACGCATCGTGCGCATCATCCGCCGCATGCCCGACGTGCTGCGGGTGACGCGCACCATTGCGGCCCATGCACGCGGCCATCTGCACGCGCGACCCTCGGCATAACCACCACGATACAGCAGGCACTTCATGACTCAGACGCGAAAGACCATCCATACGCAAGCGGCGCCGCAGGCAATCGGCAGCTATTCGCAGGCGGTGCAGGTCGGCGACACCGTGTATCTCTCCGGCCAAATCCCGCTCGATCCGGCCACGATGCAGCTCGTCACGGGCGACATCAACGCGGAAATCCGCCGCGTATTTGACAACCTTGCCGCCGTTGCCAGCGCAGCTGGCGGTTCGCTGGCACAGGCGGTGAAGCTCACCGTTTACCTCACCGACATGGGGCTGTTCGCAACCGTCAGCGAAGTGATGGCAAGCTATTTTTCCGCCCCGTATCCGGCGCGCGTCACGGTGGGTGTGAGCCAATTGCCGCGCGGCGCTCGCGTGGAAATCGAAGCCATCCTCCACCTTGGCTGATATCGCCATTGCCATGCACCCCGCCGCGAGCGCAGAGCAGCGGCCGGTAACGGCGCTGCCCGGCGTCGGCGCGGCATTGGCCGAGCGCTTGTTGCGACTCGGTGTCACGCAAGTGCAGGACCTGCTCTTTGTCCTGCCGCTGCGCTACGAGGATCGTACCCGCATCGTGCCGCTCGGCACCCTCATGCCCGGCATGCGTGCGGCAGTGGAGGCGCAGGTGCAACTGAGCGAAGTGATGTATCGCAAACGCCGGCAGCTGGTTGCGCGCATCGGGGATGGCTCGGGCTTTCTGACCCTGCGTTTCTTTTATTTCTCGAACGCGCAGCAGCAGGGCCTCGCACGCGGCACGCGGCTGCGCTGTTTCGGCGAGGTACGCCGCGGCCCTTTGGGGCTCGAGATGGTGCACCCGGAATACCGTCGCTTGGGTGCAGAGGCGGCGCCGCTCGAAGAGTGTCTGACGCCGATCTATCCCAGCACCGAGGGCATCACGCAGACGCGGCTGCGCGGCCTCATCGCACAGGCATTGCGTGAGCTTGCAACGGCCGCGGTGCGCGACTGGATCCCGCCGCAGATCCTCAAGCCGCTGGGCCTGCCGCCATTGAAAGAGGCGCTCGCGTACATGCACCGGCCGCCACGCGAGGTCAAGCTCGAGGAATTCGCCGCCGGCCGCCATCCGGCGCAGCGGCGCCTCGCATTCGAGGAGCTGCTCGCGCATCACCTGAGTTTGAAACTCATGAAGCGCGCCGTGCAGAAAGACTCCGCATCGCCGCTTGACGACCGCGATGGCCTCACCGAGAAATTTGTGCGCGGCTTGCCGTTTCAATTGACCGGTGCGCAGGTGCGCGCCTTCGGCGAAGTTGATGCTGATTTGAAGACCGCGCGTCCGATGCTGCGGCTGTTGCAGGGCGATGTCGGTTGCGGCAAGACGCTTATCGCCGCGGCGGCCGCGGCGCGCGCCGCCGGCAGCGGTCTGCAGGCCGCGCTCATGGCGCCTACGGAACTGCTCGCCGAACAGCACTGGCGAAATTTTCGCGACTGGTTTCATCCGCTCGGGATGCCGGTCGCACTCGTCTCCGGCTCACAGCCCGCGCGCGTGCGCCGCAGCGCGCTTGCCGCAATAGCCGCGGGCGAGGTGCGCCTCATCGTTGGCACGCATGCGCTTTTTCAGGAGGGCATCGACTTCGCGCAGCTCGCTCTCGTCATCGTCGACGAGCAGCATCGCTTCGGCGTGCAGCAGCGGCTGCTGCTGCAGGAGAAAGGCAAGAAGCTCGGCCTGTTTCCGCATCAGCTCATCATGACTGCGACGCCCATTCCGCGCACGCTGGCGATGACGGCGTTCGCCGATCTCGACATCTCGGTGATCGACGAGCTGCCGCCGGGACGCACGCCGGTTAAAACGGTAGTGGTACCGGAGCAGCGCAGAAACGAGATTGTGATTCGGATTCGCGATGCCTGCCGCAGCGGCAGCCTTGCCTACTGGGTCTGCCCGCTGATCGACGAATCGGATGAATTGCGCGCGCAGGCGGTCGAGGAGAGCGCGGCGCTGCTCGCGGCTGCATTGCCCGAAGTGCGCGTCGGCGTGGTGCACGGCCGCATGCCCGGAGCACAGAAGGATGCGGCGATGGCGGCGTTCAAGGCGGGCCAGACTCAACTATTGGTCGCGACCACCGTTATTGAAGTGGGAGTGGACGTGCCCGACGCCACACTCATGGTGATCGAGAACGCTGAGCGCATGGGATTGTCGCAGTTGCATCAGCTGCGCGGCCGCGTCGGACGCGGCAAGGGCGTGAGCAGCTGCGTGCTCCTGTATCGCGCGCCGCTGTCGGAGCTTGCGCGCGCGCGGCTGCAGGTGATTCGCGAGACGTTTGATGGTTTCCAGATCGCGCAGCGCGATCTGGCGCTGCGCGGCCCGGGCGAGCTCCTGGGGACGCGCCAGACCGGACTTGCACAGCTGCGCGTCGCGGATTTGGCCCGCGACGCCGATCTTCTGCCGCGCGTTCAGGAGGCTGCGGAGCTCATGCTGCGGGCCTATCCGGAGCATGTAGCCCCGCTTGCTACGCGCTGGACCGGCGCGGGTGAACGGTACGCGCGCGTTGGATAGTCTCGCACCGCTGCAGGCGCCCGTTATGCACCGCATCGCACGGCGCCTTGAGGAATACCTGCGCCTGATGCGGCTCAACCGGCCGATCGGCATCTGGCTTTTGCTGTGGCCGACGCTTTGGGCGTTGTGGGTTGCAGGCAAGGGGCGGCCCGATCCGAAGGTGCTCGCGGTGTTCGTGCTCGGCGTCGTCGTCATGCGTTCGGCGGGCTGCATCATCAATGATTTCGCCGACCGCAACGTCGATCCGCATGTGCGCCGCACGCGCGAGCGGCCGCTGGCCGCGCGCCGCGTCACACCGGGTGAAGCACTGGTGCTGTTTGCGGCATTGAGCACGGTGGCGCTGTGGCTCGTGACACGGCTCGACTTCTACACGCTGCGCCTGGCCGTGATCGGCGCGGTGCTGACTCTCTCCTACCCCTTTTTGAAGCGCTTCTTCGCGCTGCCGCAACTGTATCTTGCGGTGGCCTTCAGCTGGGGCGTGCCGATGGCGTTTGCTGCGCTCATCGGCTCTTTGCCGCGCGTGGCGTGGACCATGTTTGTAGCGACGATTATTTGGGTCGTGATCTATGACACGCTGTATGCGATGGTCGACCGCGAGGACGACATGAAGATCGGCGTCAGATCAAGCGCCATCGTGTTTGCCGACATGGATCGCGTCATTGTCGGCGTGCTGCAGCTCATGATGCTGCTCGCGTTGCTACTCATGGGCTCAAGCCTGCACTTCGGCACCGCCTATCTCGGCGGGCTTGCCGGTGCAGCGGTGTTCTTTGCCTTTCAGCAGTGGCTCATCCGCGCACGCGAGCCGGGAGCCTGCCTGCGTGCCTTCCAGAACAATCACTATGTCGGCATGTCGATCTTTATCGGCATTCTGCTCGAGTACATCTACCGCGCTAACTAGACCTGCCGTGCGTGCAGCGCCCACAGGTTCGCGAGGCGTTCGTACTTCTGATCGCCCTTCACAGAACGAAAAGTCTTGATGGCAGCGTCCTTGTTGCCGGCTTTGAGCTGCGCGATGCCGAGCAGGATTTGCGCACTGGCCGGGCTTTCCAGGCCGCCTGCCTTTAAGCCACGGGTCAAGGCGTCAACTGCCTGCGGGTATTGCTGATAGCTCAGCAGCACCAGACCCAGGTTTACCGCCTTGGGACCATTAGCTTCGCTGGCCGCCTGGGCCGTGAGCTGCGGCAGCGTCGCCTGGTCGGCGGCCGCGCGCTTCTGCGCAGCGGCAAGCAAGCGGCCGTTCTTTTCCTTGTCGCGCTGCTCGGTGAATACGTTCTGTTCGAGCCCTTTTTGCAGCACGCGTACGGACTCGCCCGCCGCGCCCTGGTCCATATCAAGCTGCGCCATCTCGGTAAAGTCGG
>DATCBZ010000352.1:0-2262 GCA_036511555.1 Steroidobacteraceae bacterium | reverse complement strand
CGGCGCGAATCTCGCGCACGGCAGGCGTAATCGGTGCTGCGCATTCAAAATACAACGCGACGCAATGCGCCCGCCGCACCGGCACGAGCTCGGAGACCGGGAATTGCCGTGTTTCAAAGCAGCGCACGAGTTCGACGCCGACTGCGCCGCTTGCGCCGAGGATCGCGACCATGAATGTGCGGCCGTTTGCGATCCTCTGCTCGCTCAAATCAGTCATGCAGCGAACGCTATCGCACGAAGTTAGAGCTGTAAAGCCGCGAAGCGTAGGATGGTTGGCGGTGGGCCGATGGCTCGCCGTTACAAATCACCAAGGCAGCGATGGAGCCTATGAAGAACATAGATCTTAATTTTGTTACCACGGCCTTTGAACTTCCCGGCCATCGCATCGTGAAAAACGTCGGTGTCGTGCGCGGCATCGTGGTGCGTTCGCGCAGCATTGTCGGAGCCATTGGTGCGGGACTGCAGACCCTGCTTGGCGGTAACATCACGCTGTTCACCGCTATGTGTGAGAAGGCGCGCGCCGATGCATTTACCCTGATGCTCGAGCACGCCGCTGAACGGGGCGCGAATGCTGTAATCGGCGTGCGCTACGATGCGAACGAGGTCGCTGCGGGCGTAACAGAGGTTCTAGCGTATGGAACAGCTGTCGTCGCCGAATAGGCCGACCCGCTCACCGGCCGCAGAGCATTCAAGCTTGCTGCGTACGGGGTGCGGGCCGGTGGAGCGACTGTTACGACGCAGTGGCGGGCGCAGTAGTTCCCGACGCGCCATTCTGATGGCGCTGCTGCCATTTGCTCTTGTCAGCCGCGATTATTTGCGGGATCTGTTCCTGCTGCATCTTGGTCAGCACCGCGAAGACCTGCGCTTTGACATCGCTCATTTGCTGAATACGCGCTGCGGCGTTGGCTTTCGCCGCGGCCAGCAACGCCGGATAGGCCGAATCGGTGGGCGATATTCCAGCCATTGCCTCGGCATTGCTGCGCATATTCGTGCCAAGAGATTTGAACTGCGGCTTCGCTGTCTCAAATATACTCTTGATTTGAGTCTGCTGTTCCGCGGTCAAATTCAATTGCTTCAGAACATGCATGAAGCGTCCGGCCGGGCCATGGTGATGGCCGTGCCAGTGTTGGCCAGCGCTGCTCGGCGCCGTCGTTTCGTTGGAAGTTGCGGCATGCACCGCGGCTCCCGCAAGAGCGGCCGTCACCAGCGCGGCAATGACGATCGAACGAGTGCGGGGCAGGGCTCGATAGGGCGTATTCATCAAACTCTCTCCTGGAAAGTCGCATGCGGACTGATGCTAATTAGAGCAGATGAAAAGCCCAGAGTTGCAGCCGCAAGTCGCGGTGGCGCATAAGAATTGTGAAGAAATCCTGACCGCTGCATAGATCGGGGATAATGCTGGGATGATTACAGAATCCGTTATCACACCCGCAAAACCCGCGTTAATGATTGTCGATGACGATCAGGAGCTGTGTACCTTGCTGGTGGAATATCTGGCGCCGGAAGGGTTTGCCGTTGAGCTGCTTGGCAACGGCGCAGCTGCACTGGAACGTCTATCACATTCAACTCCCGACCTCGTAGTACTCGATGTGATGCTGCCGGAACTATCGGGATTCGAGGTGTTGCGGCGTATTCGTGCGATCAGTGCGGTTCCGGTCATCATGCTGACCGCGCGCGGTGAAGAAGTTGATCGTGTGGTGGGCCTGGAGATGGGTGCCGATGATTATCTGGCGAAGCCGTTCAGTCCGCGGGAACTACTGGCGAGGATCAAAGCGGTATTACGTCGCAGTGCCGCTGAGGGTGGTGCGCCCGCGTCGGCATATTCAATTGTTTGGGGGCCACTCAAAATTGACCTGCGGGCGCGCTGTGCCATGGCCAATGATCACGATCTTGAGTTGACGGGCGCGGAACTGCGCATCTTGGAACAGTTGATGCGTGCTGACGCGAAGGCGGTGACCCGCGACGACCTCATGACACGCGCGTTGGGGAGGCGCTTACTGCCGACCGATCGCAGTCTGGACACTCATGTGAGCAACCTGCGGCGAAAACTTGGGAAGTACACCGATCAGGTGACCGTGCAAAGCGTACGCGGCACGGGCTACGCACTTGCGCTGGTCAGCCTTCGAGCAACGCCAAGCGCAGGCGGCTAACACCTCGTGCGTTCCCTCTTCTGGCGGATTTTCCTCACTTTCTGGCTGGCGCTTGCGCTCATTCTCGTCGGCACCGTCACCGTTGCGGTCGATGCGGCGTTGAAGTGGCGCA
>DATCBZ010000351.1:0-4352 GCA_036511555.1 Steroidobacteraceae bacterium | reverse complement strand
CGGAACATGTCAGTGGCCCCGCCGCGGTGGCACTGCCGGTGACCTGGGGTGGCGGCGTAGGCGGCGCCGGTCGGGGGTTTCGGGTCTATCCTGAGCTTAGCCGCGGCCTGCCGCTCAGCGCCGTTTTCGATGCGCTTCTGCCGCGCGCCCTTGAGATTGCGCGCCTCGCCTGGTCGGAGGCCTTGAGGGGCCGCACCTGTGCGGCGGAGCTGGCAATCCCGGTCTATTTGCGCGACGACGTCACGCGCACGTCACGGAACTGACATGAAATGCTGCCCCGTCATGAATCTGCAATACAGAGCCCCTGTAATGCTCGTCCATGCATAACGTGAATCTATGAGCGCGAAACAGCTATTGATTGTCGAGGACGAACGGCCGATCCGGGAGATGATCGCCTTCGGACTTAAGCGTGCGGGCTTTGACGTGCGCGAGGCGGAGGACTGCCGCAGCGCGCGCGCCGCGCTTGGCGATCGGCGTCCCGACCTATTGCTCGTCGATTGGATGCTGCCTGACATGAGCGGCCTTGAGCTGACGCGCGCGCTCAAGCGTGATCGGGATACCCGCGAGCTGCCGATCATTTTGCTGACCGCGCGTTCGGAGGAGGGCGATAAAGTCGCAGGTCTTGAGGGCGGCGCCGACGACTACATCACGAAGCCCTTCTCACCGCGTGAACTTTTGGCGCGCATCCACGCGGTGCTGCGGCGTTCGGCTCCGAACGCCAGCGAAGAGCGCATCGAGGTTGAGGGGCTGGCGCTCGATCAGGGCAGTCATCGGGTGCTCAGCGGCGATCAGACCATCGCGCTCGGACCCACTGAGTACCGCATGCTTGAATTTTTCATGACGCATCCGGAGCGTGTCTATAGCCGTGATCAGCTCTTGGACCGGGTTTGGGGTGGCAATGTCTATGTCGAGGAGCGCACCATCGACGTCCACATTCGGCGCCTGCGTAAGGCGCTTGAGGAATTTGGCTACGACCGCTTCATCCAGACTGTGCGCGGCTCGGGATACCGGTTCTCGGCACGCTAACGGATAGGTAGCGTATGGCGCTGGTGACCCGTGCTTGGTGGTTGGCGATATTGCGCCTGTTGGGCACTGTCGTCACCGGCGTCGTATTGGGTTGGATATGCGGTTACGTCTGGGCCGGCATTGCAGGGCTTCTCGCGCTGCACCTCTTATGGCAGCTCGCGACGCTCTTCAGGCTTGACTGGTGGACGCGCCATCGAACCTACGCCGATCCGCCCAACCTCGGCGGTGCGTGGGGCGAAATTGTCGCCCAGGTCATGCGGCTGCACCGCCGTAAACGCTTTCACAAGCAGCGCTTCATCACACTGGTGCGGCAGATTCAGCGTTCGACCGCGGCGCTTCCGGATGGCGTCGTGATTCTGAATGGGCAGCGCGAAATAGTCTGGTTCAACCGCACCGCCTCGACGCTGCTCAATTTGCGCGGCCATGATGACTTGGGACTGCGTATCGATAACCTTTTGCGGCAGCCGGAGTTTGGACGCTACCTTGACACCGCCCAATACGAGATCCCGCTCGTCATCCAGCCGACGCTCACGGCCGATATCCACCTGTCGCTGCAGGTAGTGCCGTATGGCGAAGGCCAGCAGCTGCTCTTGGTACGCGATGTGTCGCGCCAGGTACGACTTGAGGCGATGCGCAAGGACTTTGTCGCCAATGCATCGCACGAGCTGCGCTCGCCGCTCACCGTCGTGTCGGGATATCTTGAGACATTGGGGCAGGATCCCGCGCTCGATCCGGAGCTGCGCGCCCCGGTTGCTGAGATGCGCCGTCAGGCCGAGCGCATGACAACAATCATCCACGATCTTCTGGCGCTGTCGCGGCTCGAGGAGACCGACGAGCTGGTCGCCGGAGAGCCCATCGAGGTCGCCGCGCTCATGGCAATGCTGCGCAAGGATGTCGTGGCGCGCGCCGAGCATCCGCGCGAGGTCAATGTTCGTGTTGACTCCAGCGCGCTGCTGCTCGGCAACGAATCCGAGGTGCACTCGGCCTTCTCGAATCTGGTCGACAACGCCGCAAAATACACACCAACGCAGGGCTCGATCGACATGCGCTGGTGGGCTGATGCGGACGGCGGCCACTTCTCGGTCACCGATACCGGAATCGGCATTCAGGCGGAGCATATTCCGCGGCTCACGGAGCGGTTTTATCGCGCCGATTCCGGGCGCTCGCGGGCAACCGGCGGTTCTGGGCTCGGACTTGCCATCGTCAAGCACGTGTTACAGCGGCACGGCGCGACGCTCGAGATTCGCAGTACCCCCGGTAGCGGCAGCGCATTTACCTGCCATTTTCCGCTGCGCCGCGTGGTTGCGGCACGCGAGGAGGCCTCGGAGCTTGTTTAAGTAACCATCGTAAGTCATTTAGAAGTAAGAAAACATTAGCTGCACTGTCATCCAACCGACATCCCCGTCCACGAGCCTTGCGCCTCGGCACTGGAATCGAGGGCACCTTTATGGCGGGTTGCAGGCAATCACGGTCGGCGCACGTGCGCACCTTGTTTCTCTCCGACATTCACCTCGGATTCAACCGTTCGCGCGCACGGGATCTTGCGGAATTTCTTGCAAGCGTCGACGCCGACACCATCGTGCTCGTGGGCGACATCATCGATTCATTGAGCCTTGCGCAAAAGTTTTTTGGCCGGCGCAGCACGCGCAGGTCGTGCAGGCGCTGCGCGCCGAACAGCGTCGTGGCGCGCGCATTTTGTACTTACCTGGAAACCACGATGTGGATCGCGCCGCGTTCGCGGCGATGATGCATGGCGCAATGGAGATACATCGCGAATGGGTGCATTACACGGCGCGCGGCGAGCGGCTCCTGGTTTTGCATGGCGATCAATTTGATCGGCAAACACAGGTCGCAAGCTGGCTGCATTGGCTGGGCGACAAGTCGACGACCTCACGGTCGTTTTGAACGACTACGTGAGCGATCTGTGGCGCCTGACTCGATTTTCCTACTGGCCGCTTGCGGAGCGTCTGAAGCTTGCCGTCAGTACGAGCGCCCGCTTCATCGAGCGTTTCGAGGATGCCGCGATCACGCACGCGCGGGCCCGCGGCTACGATGGCATCGTCTGCGGGCACATCCATCGGGCGAATCTGCGTCGAGCGGGTGGCGTCGTCTATTGCAATACCGGCGTCTGGGTGGAGTCGTGTTTGGCGCTGATCGAGGATGCAAACGGTGAACTGCGCCTGTGGCGTTTAGGACGGGCTCGCCGGGAGCATTCCAAGCTTGCACGAGCGCTGCTCGCCGATCCGGCTTGAGAGGTCCATCGCAAACAAGCTACTGGCTCTCTCGGCGCGTTTCGCTATGATCGTGCCTGGCAGATTGATTCACATGATGCAGTACCCATGGAAACGGCAGACCTGACTCACCATATTTCGCGACGCTTCAACGAAGACCTCGAGCGCGTGCGCAGCAAGGTTCTGGCGATGGGCGGTTTCGTCGAGCAACAGCTGCAAAAAGCCGTTACGGCGCTCGTCGAGGGTGACAGCGTGTTGGGCGAAGCCGTCGCCATGGAGGACTACCAGGTCAATAACATGGAAGTCTCCATTGACGAGGAGTGCAGCCGCATTCTCGCGACTCGCGCACCCGCTGCCGGGGACCTGCGCGTGATTGTCGCCATCATCAAGACGATTACCGACCTTGAGCGCATCGGGGATGAGGGCGAGAAAGTGGGTTACATCGCCTCGCGCCTTGCGACCATGGAGCGGCCCGCGGACAAATACCGTGAGATCAAGCATCTCGGACGCGTGGTGTCGGACATGGTGCATGACTCGCTCGATGCTTTTGCACGCATGGATGTGGATGCCGCGCTGCGGGTGGCACGCCAGGACCGCCTGGTCGATGAGGAATACGAATCGATTCAGCGCCAGTGCATCACGTTCATGATGGAAGATCCGCGCACCATTCGCCGCGCGCTCGATGTCATGTGGGTGGTACGCGCGCTCGAGCGCATCGGGGATCACGCCAAGAACATTGGCGAGTACGTGATCTATATGGTGCACGGCAAGGATGTGCGGCATACGGCGTTGGAGGACGTAGAGCGCGAGCTTCGAGAATCCTCGGGGGGAATCGCCGGGCCCGCTCCTGCAGCGATGTAATGTGAGCGAGCGTCGTGTTCTAAATGCTGGCGGGGCGATCGCCTGCTTTGCGATGCTCGGTTATGCGCTGTACGCCCAGTACCACTTGGGTCTTGAACCGTGTCCGCTGTGCATCTTTCAGCGCGTGGCCATCATTGCGCTGGGGCTTATCTTTCTGGCCGCAGCGCTGCAGCATCCCCGCGGTGGCGGCCGCTACGTCTATGCGACGCTCATCGTCCTTGCGACGCTTGCGAC